>DKBI01000222.1 GCA_002451175.1 Betaproteobacteria bacterium UBA6904 | reverse complement strand
CTCCTTGGGGTCAGTGTAAATCGGGACAGAGTCGAGGGACGATGAGGGGGTTTCCATGAACGAGCGGGCAGCGAATCACTCCGGCACCAAGGAGTCTGACCCCAAGGCGTATGCCGCGCCGCGCACGCTGGACGAGGCGGCGGAGCTGATGCGTGGCGGGGACGTCACGGTGCTTGCCGGCGGCACGGATCTCATGCCCCAGTCGCAATCGGGCAAGCTGAAGTTCAAGTCGCTGCTGATGAACATCCGGCGCGTGGCCGGGCTGCACGGCATCACGGAGTCGGCGGGGCGGATCCGCATCGGCGCGCTGACGACGA
Source organism: Betaproteobacteria bacterium UBA6904 (assembly GCA_002451175.1). GTDB lineage: Bacteria > Pseudomonadota > Gammaproteobacteria > Burkholderiales > SG8-39 > 2-02-FULL-66-14. Next base: position 15,047 of record DKBI01000222.1, on the reverse strand, counting down.
TCACCGAGCTGCTGGGCGGCCCGTTGGTGCGGGAGCGCCTGGGCGTGCTGTGGCAGGCCTGCGATCACTTCGCGAGCGACCAGATCCGCAATGCCGGGACGATCGGCGGCAACATCTGCAATGCCTCGCCCGCGGGCGACACGCTGGTGCCGCTGCTTGCGCTCGACGCGGAGGTCGTCCTCGTGAGCAAGCCGAACGGCGCGCTCGCCGAGCGCCGCGTGCCGCTCAAGGATTTCTTCACCGGCCCGGGCCGTACGCGGCTGGGTGCCGGCGAATTGCTCGCCGCGGTCGAAGTGCCGACGCCCCCTGCCGGGTCCACGGGCGAGTTCTTCAAGTTCGGCACGCGCCCCGGGCTCGACATCTCGGCGATCTCGATGGCCGTGTGCGGCGTGCGCGACGGGGGGGCGCTGCGCAACGTGCGCGCGGCGTTCGGTGCGGTCGCGCCCACCCCGATCCGCGGACCGAAGACCGAGGCCGCGCTCGAGGCGCGCGCGCTCGACGACGCGGCGATCGAGGCCGCCATCGCGGCCGCGCAAGCCGACATCCACCCGATCAGCGACGTACGCGCCACCGACTGGTACCGCCGCGAACTGATCGCCAACACTCTGCGAAGGATGCTCACCCATGTCCGCGAAGGTTGATATCCAGTTCCGGCTGAACGGCGTCGACCGGCGCGTCGAAGTGCCGCCGACGATGAGCGCGCTGACGATGCTGCGCGACGTGCTCGACCTCACGGGCACGAAGTATGGCTGCGGCGAAGGCGAGTGCGGCGCGTGCACCATTCGCGTGGATGGCGTGACGCTGAATTCCTGCCTCATGTTCGCCGTGGACTGCGACGGCCGGGAAGTCGTCACCATCGAAGGCCTCGTCGCCGATCCGGCTGGCGAGCGCCTGCAGCAGAAGTTCGTCGAGTACGGCGCGGTGCAGTGCGGGTTCTGCACGCCGGGGCTCGTCGTGCAGGCGCACCACGTGCTGGAGTCGCATCCGCACCCGGGCCGCGCCGAAATCCAGCGCGGCATCGAGGGCAACCTCTGCCGTTGCACCGGCTACAAGAAGATCGTCGAAGCCATCGAGGACGCCGGAAAAATGGGGTCTGACCCCAAACTCGGGGGAGCTAGGCCATGACCGCATCCGCGAAAGAGAAATTGGGGTCTGACCCCAATACGAGCCTCATCGGCAAGCGCATTCCGAAGATGGATGCGCCGGAGAAGGCGGGCGGGCGCACGCGCTACATCCACGACATCAATGTGCCGGGGCAGCTCTACGCCAAGATCCTGCGTTCGACGCAGGTGCACGCGAAGATCCTCGCGATCGACACGAGCGCGGCGAAGGCGCTGCCCGGGGTGCACGCGGTGATCACTGCGGCGGACGTGCCGTGGCAGCGGCCGATCGGTGTGGCCAAGGACCACCTGCCGCTGAAGGCGGACCGCGTGCGCAGTCCCCGGGACGAGATCGCCGCGGTGGCGGCCGACTCGCCCGAGATCGCCGAAGCGGCGCTGAAGCTGATCCGCGTGGACTACGAGCCGTTGCCGGTGCTCACCGACGCGATCGAGGCGCTGAAACCCGGTGCGCCGCTGATCCACCCCGAGCCGCCCGCCGCGCCGGGCGGCCCGGCGCTCAAGCCCGGCGCGCCCGTCGCCTTCACCGGCAAGAAGGACAACGTGGCGATGACCTTCGAGTACGCCCAAGGGGACGTGGCGAAGGGCGAGGCCGAGTCCGACGTCGTCGTCGAGGACGTCTTCAAGCTGCACTACGTCACGCACTGCTGCATGGGCGTCTCGGGCGTGATCGCGGAGTTCGACGCCACGGGCAATCTGCTCCTGTACTCGAACACGCAGGTGCCGTTCCTGCACAAGCGCGAATTCGCCGAGCTGCTCGACATCGACCCGGGCCGCATCCGCATCATCCAGCCGCCGATCGGCGGCGGCTTCGGCTCGAAACTGGACATCTACCCGTTCGAGCCGATCGTGATCTTCCTTGCCAAGATCACGCGCCGGCCGGTGAAGCTGCTGTTCACGCGCGAGGAGGAATTTCTCGCCTCGCCGACGCGCCAGCCCGTGCTGCTCAAGCTGCGCTCGGGCTGCACGAAGGACGGCGTGCTCACCTTCCGCCACGTCGAGACGCTGCACGACAACGGCGCCTACACCTCGTGGGGCGCGACGACGCCCTTCGTCATGATGCAGACGATCTCGTCGCTGTACCGCGTGCCGCACTGCAAGTACCTGACCCGCGCGGTGTACACCAACAATCCCTACGCGGGCTCGTTCCGCGGCTACGGCAACCTCCAGGCGACCTTCGCGGTCGAGGCGCACATGGACAAGCTGGCGGAATCCCTGGGCATGGATCCGCTCGACTTCCGCCTGAAGAACGCGCAGGACCCGGGCGAGGTCACGCCGCAGGGCATGCACTTCAAGACCTGCGGCTTCAAGGACTGCCTCACCACCGCCGCGGCGCGCAGCGACTACCAGAAGAAACACCGAGACTACGCGGCGCGGCAGAAGGACGGCAGCCCGGTGAAGCGCGGCGTGGGCATCGCCTCGATGCTGCACGTCGGCGGCGGCGCGAAGATCTACCCCTCGGACGGCTGCGGCACGATCCTCAAGATCGACGATTTCGCACACGTCACGCTGATCACCGGCGCCTCCGAAATCGGCCAGGGTTCGGAGACCGTGCTCGCGCAGCTCGTCTGCGAGGAGCTCGGCCTGCCGCTGTCGGCGGTCACGGTGGTGAACAACGACACCGACATCACGCCCTGGGACGTCGGCGTGCACGCGTCGCGCACCACCTTCATCGCCGGCAATTCCGCGATCGGCGCGGCGCGCAAGGCGAAGGCGAAGATCCTCGGCGCCGCGGCGGCGAAGTCCGGGCACGCCGAGGACGCGCTCGACCTGCGCGCCGGCGGCGTGGTGGTCAAAGCCGACGGCAAGATGCTGTTCGAGCTCAGCCGGTTCCTGCGCTCGCTGCACTTCTCCGACAAGGCCGAGCTCGTCATGACGACGTTCTACTACGAGCCGCCGAGCAAGCACCAGGACAAGCAGTTCAAGGGCGACGTCTCCGCGGCCTACGCCTGGGCCTCGCAGGTGGCCGAGGTCGAGGTGGACACGCTCACCGGCATCGTGCGGCTGCTGAAGATCACCGGCGCGCACGACGTCGGCCGCGTCATCAACCGGCTCGGCATCGAGGGCCAGATCGAGGGCGGCGTGGTGATGGGGCAGGGCTACGCGCTGACGGAAAACCTGGTCGTCGAGGACGGCATCGTGCGCAATCCCAACTTCCGCGACTACAAGCTCGTCACCGCGCCCGAGATCCCGGACATGGACGTCTCCTTCATCGAGACGATGGACGGCGAGGGGCCGCAGGGCGCGAAGGGCGTGGGGGAGGCCCCGGCGATCTGCATCGCCGCGGCGGTCGGCAACGCGATCTACAACGCCACGGGCGTGCGCATCACCTCGCTGCCGTTCACGCCGGAGCGCGTCTATCGCGCGCTGCGCGGGCAGCTGCCGCCGACCGTCTGGAACGTGCCGTCGTGAGGCCGCGCGCGACTCCCTCATCCGCGAGGCGAAGCGTGTGAAGCCGCGTACCGTCCTGAGCCTCGAGCAGGCGCTGTCGCTGCCCTCGGCGACGCTGCGCTTCGCGCAGCTCGGCTGGCGGGTGATCCGCATCGAGGCGACGCCCGCGGGCGAGGGTCTGCCCGGCGATCCGAACCGCTACATCGGCTCGCGCATCGCGGACGACGACCGGCGCAGCTATTTCGTCGCGCCGAACGTCGGCAAGGAGGCGATCGCGCTCAATCTCAAGGATGCCCGCGGGCGCGAAGTGCTGCACCGGCTGCTGCGCGCGCTCGACGTGGACGTCTTCTGCTGCAACACGGTGCCCTCGCGCTACGCGTCGCTCGGCATCGACTACGCGACGCTCTCCAAGGTGAAGCCGGACCTGATCTGGGCGGGCATCTCGGCGATGGGGCCGCGCTATCCGGAGGCGCCGGGGTACGACCCCGTGATCCAGGCGATGTGCGGCTACATGGAAGTCACGGGCGACCCCAGGGGCGCGCCCACCGTCATGGGGCTGCCGGTGATCGACCTGAAGGCGGGCGACGAGGTGTACGCCAACGTCATGCTCGCGCTCCTCGAGCGGCACGAGACGGGCAGCGGCAAGGAGATCCACGTCTCGATGCTGCAGGCGGCCGCGTCCTGGCTCATCACCGTGCTGCCGCTCGTCGACTTCGGCTGCGAGGCGAACGAGATCACGCGCGCGGGCAACGAGCATCGCAAGTTCATTCCGACCAACGTCTATCCCGCCAAGGACGGCTTCGTCTACCTCGCCATCGGCAGCGACCTGCAGTGGAAGCGGCTGACCGAGAGCGCCAAGTTCGCCGGCGTGGCGAACGACGTGCGGCGCACGAACGAGGGCCGCCACCGCGAGCGCGAGTCCATTCATCGCGACATGGCCGCGGTCACGCGGCAGCACCCGGTGGACGAGCTGCTCGCCGATCTGCGCGCGGCGAAGATACCGGCGACGCGCATCTTCGACATCCGGCAGGTGCGCGAGCTTCCCCCGCTGCTGGATCGCTTCACGCAAACGCACCTGCCCGACGGCCGGCCCGTGAGCATGCAGCCGATGGCGGTGGACGTGCCCGGCGCGCGCGCGGAGCTCGCGTTTCCGCCCAAGTACGGCGCGGACACGCGCCGCGTGCTGGTCGAGGCGGGCTACGGCGACGCGGACGTGAGCGCCCTCGCGCGTGACGGGGTGATCGCGTGAAGCACGACGCGACGCGCGGCGAGTGGCGCGATGGCGATGCGCGCTACCTGCTCATCCGCAACGATTCGCTGATGGGCATGTTCCGGTTTCTCGACGAGCGCTCGCGCAACGCCGTCATGGAGGCGATGCGGGAATCGGTCATGCAGCACGGCGGGCGCTCCGCCAAGCGCTACGCGGCGGAAAACCGCGGGGCGTTTCTCGCCGCGGTCACCGCGAAGGCCACCGAGCTCGGCTGGGGCCTGTGGCATTTCGCGCCGGAAGATGGCGCGCTGCGGTTGATCGTGGAGAACAGCCCGTTCCCGGAAGGCCACGGGGCGGCGAAAGGACCGGTCTGCGCGCCGATCGCCGGCATGCTGCAGTCGGTGGCCAGTCTGGCGCTCGGCGGACCGGCGCTGTCCGAGGAGTTGCGCTGCGTCGCGAACGGCCAGCCGCACTGCGAGTTTCGCGCCTGGCTGAGGCGATGAGCGGGCGGCGATGAGAATCGCGGTGCTGGGGGGCGGCCACGGCGCCTACGCCGCCGCCGCCGATCTGAGCGAGCGGGGCCACGAGGTGCGCCTGTGGCGCCGCGATGCCGTCGCCCTGGGCGGGCTGCGGGAGAGCGGGGCGATCACGCTGATCGACGCGGCCGGAACGCGCAGCGTGCGCATCGCGAAGTTTGCCGAGCACCCAGGCGAGGCGATCGACGGCGCGGCGCTGATCCTGATCCCGGGTCCGGCGACGGCGCAGGAAGACATCGCGCGCGCCATCGCACCGCACCTGGCCGACGGGCAGGTCGTGTTCCTGCCGCCCGGCACTTTCGGCAGCTACGTGATGGCGTCGATCGCCGCGGCAACCGCAGCGCGCCCCCGCGTCGCGTTTGCCGAAACGGGCACGCTGCCCTATCTCGCGCGCAAGCGCGGGCCTACGGAAGTGGCGATCACGATCCGCGCCGTGCGTCTGCCGACCGGCGTCTATCCGGCGGCGCGTGCCGCCGAAGCGCTGGCGGTGATCCGCGGCGCGTACCCGGCCGTGCAGCCCTGCGGGGACGCGCTCTCCGGAGCGCTGATGAACGCCGGGCCGATCATCCACCCGCCGCTGATCCTCATGAACGCCGCGCCGCTCGAGGCGTTCGAGCGCTGGGACATCCACAACGAGGGCACGCAGCCCTCGGTGCGCGCGGTGACCGACCGGCTCGATGCGGAGCGCGTCGCGCTGCGCGAGGCGCTGGGCTATCCGGCGCCGCACTTCCCGCTCGCCGATCACTACACGAGCGACCGCTGGATGTACGGCGACGCGCACAAGAAGCTCGTCGACTCGGGCGACTGGCGCGAGAAGATCGACCTCCATGCGCATCGCTACATGACCGAGGACACGGCGCTGGGGCTGGCGTTCCTGGTTTCCGTCGCGCGCTGGGCGGGCAGTCCGGCGCCCATCGCCGAGGGTCTGCTCGCCATCGCCGGGGCCATCCTCGGCCGCGACCTCGCGCAGGGGCCGCGCACGCTCGAGGCGCTGGGGCTCGCGCCGCTCGACCGCGCCGGGCTCAAGCGCCTCCTCGCCGAGGGCCGTCTGCCTTGAGCCGGCTGGCCGTGGTCGGCGCGCTCGGCGCGGGCCGCATGGGACGCGGCATCGCGCACGCCTTCGCATTCGCGGGCCACGAGGTGGTGCTGGTCGATGCCAAGCCGCGCGATGCCTCCGCCGTGGAGGCCGTGCGCGCCGCGGCATTTGCGGAGCTGCGCGGCAGTCTGTCCGCGCTCGCCGAGGCGGGCGCATTCGATGCTTCGCTGATCGATCCGGTCGTCGCGCGCGTGCGCTTCGTCTCCCGGGAGGACGCGCCCGCGGCGCTTGCCGGCGTGGACGTGCTCTTCGAGGGCGTGCCCGAGGTGCTGGAGGCCAAGCGCGAGGCCTTCGCGTTCGCCGGCGCGCACGTGCGCGGCGATGCGATCGTCGCCTCGACGACCTCGACCATGCTGTCGACGGAGCTCGCCGGTTTCATCGCGCGGCCGGAGCGCTTCCTCAATTGCCACTGGCTCAATCCGGCCTACCTGATCCCGCTCGTCGAGATCTCGCCGCACGCGGGAACCGATCCGCAGGTGACCGATCGGCTGAAGGCCGTTCTCGAGGCCATCGGCAAGCAGCCGGTGGTGTGCCAGGCGGCGCCAGGGTTCATCGTGCCGCGGCTGCAGGCGCTCGTCATGAACGAGGCGGCGCGCATGGTGGAGGAGGGCGTGGCCACCCCCGAGGACATCGACAAGGCCATGGTGCTCGGCTACNNTCGCGCCGCAGCCGGACGCCGCGCTCGCGAGCGACCGCAAGGGAGAGGCTCCGTGAAGACGCCCCGTTTTCCGCAGCTCGAGCTCGGGGACCTGAACCCTGAGCAGCGGCCGCTCGGCGAGCAGATCATGAAGGTCTCGAGCATCGGCCTGCGCGGGCCGTACAACCCACTGCTGCGCAGTCCGGTGTTCGGCCAGCGGCTGTTCGACCTGCTCTATTACCTGCGCTGGAACACGTCGCTGCCGCTGCGGCTGAACGAGTTCGCGATCCTGATCACCGGACGCCTTTGGCGCTCGCAGGTGGAGTGGTTCGCGCACGCGCCGCTCGCGCTCAAGGCGGGGCTGTCCGCCGAGGTCATCGCCGAGCTGAAGGCGAACCGCCGGCCGGCGACGATGCAGCCGGACGAGGCGCTGGTGTACGACTTCGTGATGGAGCTCTCGACGACGCATCGCGTCGCCGACGCCACCTTTGCGCGCGCGAAGGCCCTGCTCAGCGAACAGCAGATCGTGGATCTGACCGCAGTGGCCGGGACCTACGTGACGGTGGCGATGCTCCTCGCCATGGCGGAGGAAAACGTCCCGCCGGGCAAGGAGCCGCCGTTCAGGGACGCCGATCCCTGATCACTCCGCCTTGACGCCGGAGGCCTTGATGACCCGCGCCCAGCGCTCCTGATCCTTCTTCAGGAAGGCCGCGAATTCCGCGGGCGTATCGCCGATCACCACCGCGCCGAGCTGCTTCATGCGCGCCTGCGTCGCCGGCTTGGCGAGCGACTTGCGCATTTCCTCGGCGAGCCTGGCGACGACCGCGGGCGGCGTGCCGGCCGGCGCGAGCACGCCGACCCACGGCGCCGTGGCTTCGAGGCCTGGATAACCCGCTTCCGCCATCGTCGGCACGCCGGGAAAATCCGGGCTCGGTTTTTCGGTGCCCACGGCCAGCACCCTCAGTTTCTTCGCCGCCACCTGCTCGGCGATGCCGATCACCGGATAGAACATGAAGCTCACGCGCCCCGCCATGACCTCCGACAGCGCCGGCCCGTTGCCCTTGAACGGCACGTTGATCATTTTCGCACCGGTCATCTGCTCGAGCATCGCGCCCGCGAGGTGCGTCGAGCCGCCGATGCCCGAGGTGCCGTAGCTCAGCGCCTCCGCCTTGGCCTTGGCGCGCTCGACCAGATCCTTCATCGAGCCGATCGGCGAATCGGCGGCCGTCACGACGACCATCGGCAGCGCGGCGGCATTGCTCACCGGCGTGAAGTCGCGGAACGGGTCGTAATTGGCCTTCGTGGCGGGCAGCAGCGGGTTGACCAGCAGCGACAGCGAGGAGAACAGCAGTGTGTAGCCGTCGGCCGGCGCCTTCGCGACGGCCTCGGTGGCGATGATGGCGTTGGCGCCAGGGCGGTTCTCGACGATTACGCTCTCGCCCATCGAGGCCGTCATGTCGGCCGCCATCACCCGGGCGATGACGTCCGTAGGCCCGCCGGCCGCGAAGCCCACCACCATCTTGATCGGCTTGGTCGGAAAGGCCTGGGCGATGGCCGCGCCGGGCAGCGCGCTGCCCAGAACGCCGGCTGCGGCCAGCACTGCGATGATTCCTCGTTTCATGGTTCCTCCCGTTGTGAAATTCATTCGATCAGGGTCTCCAGCGCGCCGACGCGCGTGACCTCGACGCGCACCCGGTCGCCGGGCGCAAGCCACACCGGTGGCTTGCGGAAAGCGCCTACGCCCGCCGGCGTGCCGGTCGCGAGCACGTCGCCCGGCTCGAGCGTCATGTACTGGCTGACGTACTCGATCAGCCGCGCGACCGAAAAGATCATGTCGGCCGTCTGCCCGTGCTGCATGCGCGTGCCGTTCACGTGGCACGACACCTCGAGCGCCTGAGGATCCGGAATCTCGTCGCGCGTCACCAGCCATGGCCCCATCGGGCAGAAGCCGTCCATGCTCTTCGCGAACGTCGTCTGCGGCGGCGCGACGTCGAACTGGAATTCGCGCGCGCTGAGATCGTTGAGCACCGTGTAGCCGGCCACCGCGTCGAGCGCCCGGGCGCGCGACACGCCGGAGGCGAATTCCCCGATGACCACGGCGAGCTCGGCTTCGAAATCCATCTTCTCCACGCCGACGGGACGCCGGACCGTGGCGCCCGGGCCCGCCACGCTGGAGGCCAGCTTGGCGATGATGCGCGGCTTCTCGAAGGGATCGACGCCGGTCTCCTTCGCGTGATCGGCATAGTTGCGCCCCACGGCGACGATCTTGCCGGGGCGCGGGATCGGCGCAAGCAGCGTCATCTGGTCGAGCGTCGGGCAGCGCTCGAGCGTCCCGTCGCCGGCGGCGGCCGCGACCACGCGCCCCGCGGCCTGCAAAGCGTCCGCGCCAGCGTACAGCAATCGCAGCATCCCGCCCGCGGGCGGCTCGAGGCCGCGCACGGCGAGCCGGGCGGCGCGCTCGGCCGGGATCTGCAGGCCGGCGACGAACCCAGTGAGGTCGATCAAGCGGCCCTGCGCGACCGCACCCACGCGAATCGCGTCACCCGGACCCCGGTAGCTCACCAGCTTCATGCGCGCGGCGTCTCCTGCACGAGGTAATCGACGATCTCCGCAACCGGCGTGCCGGAAAGAAACACGCGCGACACGCCGTTGGCGATCAGCTCGGGGATGTCCTCCTGCGGAATGACCCCTCCGGCGATGATGCGGATGTCGGTGGCGTCATTCTCGTCGAGCAGCCTACGCAGCTTCGGCAGCATCACGCGATGCGCCCCGGACAGGGTGCTCACGCCGATCCAGTCCACGTCCTCGTCGATCGCGGCGCGCACGACTTCAGCGGTCGTGCGCCGCAGCCCGGTGTAGATCACTTCCATGCCCGCGTCGAACAGGCCGCGTGCAATCACGCGCGCGCCGACGTCGTGCCCGTCGAGGCCGACCTTGGCGACCAGGACGCGGATGCGTCGCGCGTGCGGATCGGCAGCGGCGTGCATGAGGCTAAAAGTCGGTATTCGGCACGAAGCTGCCGAAGCGGCTGCGCCAGATGTCCACGATCTCGCCGACCGTGGCGTAGGCGCGCACCGCGCGCAGGACGCTCGGCACGACGTTCGCGCCCTCGGCCACGGCGCGCGATACCTCGGCGAGCGCGGCCGCCACTTCAGGCTGGCTGCGTCCCGCCTTCACCGCGGCCAGGCGCGCCAGCTGGCGGTCCGCGGCCTGCGGATCGCCGCGGAATGCCGTGTTCGGAACGTCCGGCTTCTGCGGCCAGAGGTTGACCGTCACCCAGGGGCGCTCGCCGCGGTCGAGGGCGCGCTGGCGGCGCACCGCGCCCTCGGTCATCACCTTGCGGCCGAAGCCCGTGTCCAGCACGCCGAGCGCGCCGCCGATACGCTCGATCTGCGCCATGCCGTCGAGAATCTGCTGCTCGACCTGCGCCGTGAGCGTCTCCACGAAGTACGAGCCGCCGAGCGGGTCCGCCGTGTCGGTGAAGCCGTGCTCGTGGGCGAGGATCTGCAGCGTGCGCAGCGCGACGCGCGCCGAATGCTCGTTCGGCGTCGAGACCGCCTCGTCGTAGCTTGCGAGATACACGTAGGAGGCGCCGCCGAGGACATAGGCGAGCGTGCCGAACGCGGTGCGCGGGATGTTGTTCAGCGGCTCGGCGAGCGCCTCCTGGCCGTGGCCGTACACGGTCGTGCGGCAGGCCATCGATTCGGGGCGCTTGGCGCCGTAGGTGTCCCGCATCATGCGTGCCCAGGTGCGGCGCAGCGCGCGCAGGTTGGCGATCGAGACGAAGAAGTCGTGCCGCTCGTCCGGGAACAGGTGCAGCAGGGGCGCGACCTGATCGATCGAATAGCCGCGCGCGAGCAGCAGCCCGAGGTAGTGCCGCGCATTCGCCAGCGCGATCGCGGTGCCCAGGCTGGAGCCCGCGCCGCCCGCGTTGATGTGGTTGACGCAGACAGTCATCGGCGACCAGTTCGGCGCGTGCTCGGCGCACCACGCCACCGCGTCGGCGGCGAGCACCGCGGCGGGCGCGGGCGGCAGGATCTGCGTGCCGCGCGCGATGTACTCCTTCAGCGGGTCGTTCTGCAGGTTGACGACGTAGCGCTCCCAGGGGATGCCCTGCTTCTCGCCGAGCGCCGCGTACAGTGCGAGCACGATCGGGCCGATGGAATTGCCGAGCGTGCCGATGCGCTTGAGGCTGTCCGCGGGAATGCCTTCGAACAGCAGCTCCATGTCGGCGAGCGTGTCGATCGCGACGCCGACCTGGCCGACCTCGGCGGTCGCCATCTCGTGGTCCGAGTCGTAGCCGCACTGCGTCGGCAGATCGAGCGCGACGAGGATCTGCTCGGCGCCGATCTCGATGAGCTTCTTGAAGCGCTGGTTGCACACGACGGCGTCGCCGAAGCCCGAATAGGCCGAGACGACGAACGGCTCGGTGCGATTCATGCCCGGCCGGTCGCCGCGCGTGAAGGGGAATTCTCCCGGGAAGCCGGCATCGCGCAGGTAATCGAAGCCGATCCGCTCGAGATCCGCCGGGGTGTACAGCGGCGCCACCTCGATGCCGACGTCGGTCACGAACGGCTTGCGTGCCGGGCGCGCGGCGGCGTGCGGCGCAAACGTCTCCTCCCGCCAGCGGTCGGCTTCCTGCTGCACTTCGGAGGCGAACGGGGGTTTGGGATTGTTCAAGGGCGAGCTCGCAGGATCGGTCAAAATACCACGAACGCCAAACTTCGCAGGAGGCCGCCGGTGATTTTCTTCGAACCCGACAAGCGCGACCGCGCGCTGTTTCCGCACGACCCGTTCAAGGGCCTCGTCATTCCGCGCCCGATCGGCTGGATCTCGACCATGAGCCGGGCGGGGCAGCTGAATCTGGCGCCCTACAGTTTCTTCAACGGCATGGCGAGCTGGCCGCCGATCATCGCCTTCGCCAGCGAAACGGCGAAGGACACGCAGACCTTTGCCGAGGACAGCGGCGAGTTCGTCTGGAGCATGGCGACCTGGGCGCTGCGCGAGCAGATGAATCTCAGCTCCGCCGGCCTGCCGCGCGGCCAGAGCGAGTTCGAGTACGCGGCGCTCGCGACCGCGCCTAGCCGTCTGGTGCGGCCGCCGCGCGTGGCCGCGTCGCCCGCGGCGCTCGAGTGCCGCGTGACCCAGGTGCTGCGCCTCAAGGGGCTGGACGGCAAGGAGACGGGGGGCAGCGTCGTCTTCGGGCAGGTGATCGGCATTCACGTGGACGAGCGCTATCTGAAGGACGGCCGCGTGGATGCCGCGGCGATGCAGCCCATCGCGCGCTGCGGCTACGACGAGTACACGGTCATCGATCGCGTGTTCTCGATGTCGCGCCCGGCCGGCGCAGGCAACGCCTACGGCGGGCAGAAGACGGCGGGCTGACCGCGGCGACGGTCGTCAGAGGCCGAGCTGCCGCGCGACGATGAGCCGCATGATGTCGCTCGTGCCGCCGCCGATGATCGGGAAGTAGGAGTCCCGCAGGAAGCGCTGCACCGGGTACTCGTTCATCAGGCCATAGCCGCCGAAGATGTTGAGCGCCTTCTGGCAGACTTCGTTGCAGCCGTCCGCGGCGACCAGCTTGGCGAGGGCCGCCTCGGTGGTGATCGGTTCGCCGCGATCCGCGCGTCCCGCGACGTAGTAGGTGTAGAGACGCGCCTGCTCGAGCATCGCGAGCATGTCCACCAGCTTGAATTGCACGGCCTGGAAACCGCCGATCGGCTGGCCGAACTGCTCGCGCTNNGCCGTGAACACGCGGTCCACGGTGAGCGACCGGTAGGCATTCAGGAACCCGCCGCCCGCGCTCCCGCCAAGGCGGCATTCCGCCGGCACGAACACGTTGTCGAACACGAGTTCCGCCGTGTCCGAGCAGTGGATGGAGAACTTCTCGAGCTTGCGCCCGACCGAGAAACCCGGCGTGTTCGTGTCGACGACGAAAAGGTCGAGCCCCTTGAGACCCCTCGACGGGTCGGTCGTCGCGACGACGGTGATGAAGTCCGCGACCGTGCCGTGCGTGGTGAAGATCTTGGTGCCGTTCAGCACGTAGCCGCCCACGGCCGGCGTGGCGCGCGTGCGCAGCGACGCCGCGTCCGACCCCGAGTTCGGTTCGGTGATCGCGAACGCGGCGATCTTCTCGCCGCGCAGCGCCGGCTGCAGGAAGCGCTCGTGTAGCGCCGGGCTCCCCCATTGATAGATCGTGTACGTCGCCATCGAGCCCTGCATGCACACACCGGCGGCGAATCCCATCGAGCCACGCGAGAGCTCCTCGCAAAGCACCGCGAAGCAGGTGTAGGGATTGGGCAGGCCGCTGCCGCCGCTCGACTCGGGATACAGCACGCCGAGGTAGCCGAGCCCCGCCAGCTCGCGAAACAGCGCGTGTGGGAACTCCGCCTGCCGGTCCAGCGCCTCGGCCTGCGGGACGAGCCGCTCATCGACCCAGCGCGCGAGGTGGCTGCGGAATTCCTGCGTGTCGCGATCGAGCATGGTGGTCCCGGGGACGTCAGATCAGCGAGCCGCGATGCGCGAGCCCGCCGTCGATGGTGACAATGGTGCCGGTGGTGTAGGCCGAGCGGTCCGAGGCGAGCAACGCCACGGTCGCGGCGATTTCCTCTACGCTCGCCGAGCGGCCGAGCGGAAAGGTCTTTTCCAACTCGGGCCAGCGCGCGGCGTCGCCGAAGCGCGTCTGCGCCTCTTTCTGCATCAGGCCGACGAGGCGCTCGGTCGCCACCGGGCCGGGGTTGACGCCGACCGCGCGCACCCCGTAATCAATGCTCCCCGCGCCGAGCGCGCGCGTGAAGGCCATCAGGGCCGCGTTGCCGGCGGCGCCGGCGATGTAGCCGTAATCGACGCGCTCGCCGCCGTTGCCGATGATGTTGATGATGACGCCGCGCCGCCGTGCCTTCATGCGCGTGTAGAACACGCGCGCCAGATTGATGTAGCCGAAGACCTTCAGATCGAAGGCGCGCCGCCAGCGCTCCTCGTCCACCTCGTCGAGCGCCCCGCGCGGCGTGGCGCCCGCATTGTTGACGAGAATGTCGATGTCGCCGCACGCGGCGGCGAGCGCATCGGCGCTGCCGCGCTCGGCGAGATCCATGGCGTGGGTGCTGACCGGCACCGCCCAGCGCGCGCCGATCGCAGCCCGTGCCGCATCGAGATCGGCCTGCGTGCGCGAGACGAGGTGCAAGCCGCAGCCTTCCTCGGCGAGCTGCCTGGCGATGGCGAGCCCGATGCCCTTCGATCCGCCGGTGATGAGCGCGACGCGCCCCTGCAGTCCGAGCTCCATGTCAGTCGTCCTTGGCGTCCGTCTGGCAGATCTCGAACCGCAGCCCCGTGACCGGGTCGGGCTCGAAGAACGCCACCTGGCCATGCGCGCCCTGGCGCGGAAAACCCTTCATCGGCCGCAGTCCCGCGCCGCTCAGTTCGCCGAGCGCTTGCGCGATGTTCGCCACGCGCGCCGAGATGTGATTGAGCCCGAGTCGCTCGCCCATCACCTCGCGCGCGAATTCGGCCGGGCCGTCGTACTGCAGCAGTTCCACCGTCACGTTCGCCGCCTCGAATTCGGCGACGCGCAGGCCGACTTCGGCGAGCGTCTTCGTGCGCGTCGGCGCGCCGAAGAGCGGCCGCAGCGTGCCAACCGCGGCATCCAGGTCCGCGACCAGGATGCCGATGTGATCGATGTGCGGTGCGTTCATGCGGCGGTTCCTCTCAGTTTGGCGGTCTTCGCGGTGTCGATCGCGAGGCTCGCCGGATCGATCCACACGCCGTATTCGCTGCGCGCGGCCTCGATGCTCACGAGTTCGTTTTTCACGTCGGCGAGCACTGCCGCGGCCGGCCGCTCGAAGGGGTGGCCGTAGCCCCCACCACCACCGGCCAGTTGCCGGTAGCGCGTGCCGCGCGGCACGCCGCGGATGATCTCCTTGGTCTTGGCGCGTCGCGCAGTGCCATCCGGAAAGCCAAGCTCGATCTCGTTCAGCGATCCCGCCTTCCCGCCGAACAGCCCGAAGGCGCGCGCTTCGGGCTCGACGCCATCGCCGAACGCCACCGCGGTGACGTCCTCGCC
>DKBI01000335.1 GCA_002451175.1 Betaproteobacteria bacterium UBA6904 | reverse complement strand
AGGAAAGTCCGGGCTCCGCAGAGCGGGATGCGGGGTAACACCCCGGCGCGCATAACCGCCGCGCAAGCGGCGCGAAGGCGACGAACAGGGCCACAGAGACGAGTCCCGTCGGATCTGTCGGGGCGCGCGAGCGCGCCGGCAAAGTCCCGCTTCCTTCCAGGGAGGCGGGGCGGGTACGACGGGGGTGAAACGCGGCAACCTCCATCCGGAGCAACACCAAATAGGCAAGCGCCTGAGGCCGGCTCGGCCGAGCTTGCGGGTAGGTGGCTTGAGCCCCGGGGCGACCCGGGGCCTAGAGGAATGGCTGCCAGGACGCGCTCAAACCGCGCCCACAGAACCCGGCTTATCGGCCGGCTCCCATTGTTTCGGCTCCCCGAAAAGGTGAAATAAATCATGGCGCCAGCGCGAATTGCCTAGAAGAATCAAGGCAATTNNATCAACGTCGAAGACGCCGACGTCGTCGGCGGCGCGGTGGTTCGCCTGTTCGCGTCGCGCTACCCGGGCGCCGATTTCAGCGCCCTCGCGCGCGCGTTCGAAGACGTCAAGGCGCTGTTCAGCGGCCGCTACCCCGGATACCAGGCATGCGACACGCTGTACCACGACCTGCGCCACACCCTGGACGCGGCGCTCGCCACGGCTCGGCTGATCGACGGCCATGATCGGTCGCAGAGCCCGGCGGACCAGCTGGGCCCCAAGCGTGCGGCGCTCGGCGTGATCATCGCGCTGCTGCACGACATCGGCTACGTCAAGCGCAACTCGGAGAGCGGCGTCGAGAACGGCGCCGTGTTCACCAAGATCCATGTCGGCCGGGGCGCGGACTTCCTGCTCGATTACCTGCCGGTCCTCGGCTTCGGTGCCGAAGCGCGGGTCGCCGCGAAGCTCGTGCACTACACCGGGTACGAGCTGCCGATCGCGGACCTGCAGGTCGAGGGTCCCAAGGACCATGTGCTGGGCTGCATCGTCGGCACCGCCGACCTGATTGCGCAGATGGCCGACCGCACCTACCTCGAGAAATGCCGGGATTTCCTGTACCAGGAGTTCGTCTGGGGCGGCATCGCACGCGAGCGCCTGCTGAACGGGCGGGAGGTCGTCAACTACCGGTCCTCAGGCGACCTCCTCGCAAGGACCGCCGACTACTACGATCACGTGGCGCGCAACCGCATCGAGAAGACCCTCGGCGGCGTCGACGTCTTTGCCGAGGCGCATTTCGGCGGGGCCAACCTGTATCGCGCGGAAATCGAAACGACGATGCGCTTTCTGCGCACTGCCATCCAGAACGATCAGCTGGACCGCATGCGCCGCCAGGCGTATTCGCTGTCGTCGCGGGCAACCGGGCAGGCGCGGCAAAGCAGCGAATGACGCGCTGCGCGGCGTCTCACGCGGACACCGCCTGACCGAGCCAGCGCGCGGTGCGCAGCAGCCGCGCGTCGAAATGTCGCCGGCCGACGAGTTGCACGCCGAGGGGCAGGCCGCTCTCCGTCGTCAGGATCGGCAGGTTCAGCGCCGGCAGTCCAGCCAGCGTCCAGGGCGTGCAGAAAACCGGATCCCCTGTGGACTCGAGCCCCTCCGGCGCCGGGCCAGGCGCCGAAGGCGTCAGGATCGCATCGTAGCGCTGGACGAAGAGTTCCTCGAAACCCTCTCTCACCGCGGCGATGCGCGCCACCGCGTGCTGATAGTCCACCGCGCTCACCTGACGGCCGCGCTCGATCAGCGCGCGCAGCTTCTCGGAGAGCCGGTCGCGGCCCGAGCGCCATGCGGGCTCGAGGTTCATCGCCATTTCGGCCTCCATGATGGTTCGGTGCCAGTCCCACGTTTCCGAGGCCGAGGGCGCGAGCTCCACCTCCTCCACGTGTGCGCCGAGCGCCCCCACCAGTTCGGCGAATGCTTCCCGCGTCTGCGGCTCGGCCCTGTCCCAAGCCGGCGTTTTCACGAATGCGATGACCGGCGGCAGCGGCGCTTCCGCCGCGAGGATTTCGCCAAACGGCACGCGCGCCAGGGGTTGCGTGTCGGGATCCGCGAGGTCCAGTCCCACGAGTTCTTCCGCAACCAGCGCAAGATCCTCCAGCGTTCTGGCGAAGATCCCGACCTGGTCGAGCGTGCGCGACAAGCGCAGGATGCCGCTGCGCCCGATCAGTCCATGCGAAGGCTTGAAGCCGTAGACGCCGCAGAAGGCCGCCGGCCGGATGACCGAGCCGTTGGTCTGCGTGCCCAGCGCAACCGGCACCATGGATGCCGCCACGGCGGCCGCGGAACCACTGGACGATCCGCCGGGCGTGCGGTTCAAGTCGTGCGGATTGCGCGTCTTTCCGGGGCTGAAGTATGCGCATTCGGTGGTCACCGTCTTGCCCATAATGACGGCGCCCGCCGCGCGCAGGCGGCAGACGACGCTCGCGTCCGACTGGGGCATGCGGCCGGCATGCAGGACCGTCCCATTCTCGGTCGGCATGTCCGCCGTATCCACGATGTCCTTGATGCCGACGGGAATGCCGCACAGCGCACCCACGGCCCGCCCGGAACGCCTCAGGTCGTCCGCGGCGCGCGCCTGCGCGAGCGCATGCTCCGCGTCGAGAAACTGCCAGGCCTGCACGCCGGGCTCGACCTCGCGCACGCGCTCGAGGCAGGCGCGCACCAGGTCCTCCGCGCTGAGCACACCGTCACGGATCGCCTCCGCAGCTGCGGCCGCGGAGAGTGTCGCGGGCGTCATCGCAGTGCCCGGCCGGGCTGCGGACCGCCTATCTGCCGTACACCACGCTCGGCAGCCACAGACCGATTTCCGGGAACACGTACAGCAGGGCGAGCGCGATGACCTGAATGACCATGAACGGCATCATGCCGGCGAAGATCTGGTTCAGCGTCACATGCGGCGGCGCCACGCCCTTCAGATAGAACGCGGCCATCGCCACCGGCGGCGAGAGGAACGCGGTCTGCAGGTTCAGCGCGACGAGCAGCCCGAAGAACAGCGGATCGATGCCGAATTTCGGCAGCAAGGGCACGAAGATCGGCATGAAGATGACGATGATCTCCGTCCACTCCAGCGGCCAGCCGAGCACGAAGATGATGAACTGCGCTAGGATCATGAACTGAATCGGCGTCAGACCGAGCGACAGCACCCAGTTCTCCACCACCTCCTGGCCGCCGAGCAGCGCAAAGGCGGCCGAAAAGATCGCCGAGCCGATGAACAGCCAGCACACCATGGCGCTCGTCTTCGCGGTCAGGAACGTCGAGTCCTTCACGATCGAGCCCAGTTCCCGGATCGTCATCCACCCGACCGAGCCCTGCCCCGGGCCTGCCGACACGGCGCGCGAATGGGCGACGTACCGGTAGATGGCCGCGAGCACGAATCCACCGAATGCGCCCACCGCGGCCGCCTCCGTCGGCGTCGCGAGGCCGAACACGATGGAACCCAGAACGGCCAGAATCATGATCGCGAGCGGAAAGAACGAGGCGAGCAGCAACTTGAAAACTTCCAGACGCTCCCAACTCCACAGCGCATAGACCAGCGCGGTGATCGCCGCCGCAATGCCCAGCACGACCCAGAACCAGCCGGGTACCGGCAGCCGATCCTGGACTGCTGCGGGTGCCGATTTCGCCGACGCCGGAGCCTTGGCAGCCGGGGATGGCGTCGCGGCCGCAGGGCCCGCCGCTGCAGGATCAGCGCTTGCTTTCTTCTCTTCCTCGGCGCCCGGCGGCAGCCCCAGCGGCTGCGCTGCGCCCTCGGCCTTTTCGTCGGGTTCCTGGACCCCGACCAGACCCTCGGACTTGTCAGCGTCCCCGGTATCGGCAGCGACGAGACCGCCTGCTTCGACCAGCCCCGACGTGTCGGTCTTCTCGACCGGCGCCGTGGCGACCCAATAGGTCGTCCAGACGATGCCGCCAATGACCAGCACTGGCAACAACGAAACCGTCAGTTGCCCGAGCACGGTCCGCCCGGGGACGCCGGCCGTGCCGCCGAGGGCCCGCGCCAGGCCGAATAACGCGTTGCTGCCGCGCGGCGCCAGCGCCTGAGCGAACCCCGGCAACGCGACCTTGCGGTCCTCCGCGCTGAGGGGCGGCATCAGCGACGGGCGCCACTTGGCCAACAGAACGACATAGCCGACGTAGAGGAGCGCCAGCATGAGTCCCGGAAAGAAGGCGCCGGCATAGAGCTGCACCACCGACACGCCCGCCGTCGCGCCGTAGACGATGAGCAGCACCGAGGGCGGGATCAGGATTCCCAGGCACCCGCCCGCGGTCACGGCCCCGGCGGAAATCTGGATGTTGTATCCGGCGCGCAGCATGGCAGGAAATGCGAGCAGCCCCATCAAGGTCACGACCGCGCCGACGATGCCCGTCGCCGTGGCAAAAATGGCGCAGGTCACGATGGTCGCCACGGCGAGCGAGCCGGGAACGCGCGCCAGCGCGAGATGCAGGCTCTTGAACAGGCGCTCGATCAACGCCGCGCGCTCCACGAGATAGCCCATGAAGACGAACAGCGGGATTGCGATCAGGACGTCGTTCGACATGACGCCGTAGGAACGCTGGACGAACAGGTCGAGCACCTGCTGGGCCGCGATGGCGGGATTGATGCTCCGATAGTAGAGCCACGCGAAGAACACCCCCATGCCCATCAGCGTGAACGCCGTCGGGAACCCCAGCATGATGGCGACCACCACCAGCGAGAGCATGAGCAGCCCGAGATTGCCGTTGGTCAGGTGGGTCCATGGCGTGAAGAGGACCGTCGGGGCGAGGATCAGCGCCATGATCCCAAAACCGAACACCATCTCCTTGCGCATCTTCACGGCGCCGTCCCCTGCCGCGTCACGATCTCGTCCAGCTTCGCGATGTCCTCGTCCTTCACGTGCACCATTTCCTTGAGCTTGTCGACATCGACCTCCTCGACGTCCTCCTCGCGGGAGGGCCAGGCGCCCTGGCGGATGCAGATCACGCAGCGCACGATCTCGACGACGCCCTGCAGGAGCAGGAACGCGCCGGCGAGCGGAATCACCGACTTGAAGTAGTACAGCGGCGGGCCGTCCGCGGTGATGCTCGAGTGCTCGAGGATGCGCCAGGAGTCGCCGGCGTAGGAGTAGCCCGCGTAGGTCAGCGCGAACACGCCGGGCAGGAAAAACACGATGTACAGGATCAGATCGAGCGTGGCCTGCGTGCGCGGCTGGAAGAAGCCGTAGAGCACGTCGCCGCGCACGTGACCGTTCTTCGACAGCGTGTAGGCGCCCGCCATCATGAACAGCGTGCCGTACATCTGGATCATCGCGTCGAACGCCCAGGCGTGCGGATGGTCGAGCACGTACCGGGAGAACACTTCCCAGGAAATCAACAGCGTCAAGCCGACGATGAGCCACGAGAACAGATGCCCGACCCAGGTGCTCAGCTTGTCGACGCGCAGCAGGAGCTTGTTCATCGTCCCAGATTAGCCACCTAAACTGTCAACCGCCTGACCAAAAAAAAACAGCCACCCGGCGCGGCGCCGGGTGGCTCTCGGATGCCCGATCGATCAACCTTTCTTCGCCGCGGCCGGCTTGGCGGCAAAGTAGTGCGCGTAGGCCATGCGCCGGTTGACGTTGTTGTCGAGGTCCCACCGCACGACGCGCTCCGCGAAGCGGCGCTGCGAATCGAGGATCTCCTTGAACAGCGGATTCTCGGCGGACTTCTTGTCGGTGACCTTGTCGTACGCCGCGAGCTGCGCCTGCAGGATCGAGTCCGGCGTCTTGTAGAAGCGAACCTTGTCCTTGGTCTGCAGCTCGATGTAGTCCTTCGAGTAGCGGTCGATCGCCTTCCAGTAGAGATCCTGCGAGGCCGCCTCGACGGCATTCTCGATGATCGCCTTCAGCTTGGCCGGCAGCGCGTCGAACTTGGCCTTGTTGAACATGATCTCGAACTGCTCGGCATTCTGGTGGAAGCTCTGCAGCATGCACACCTTGGAGACGTCCGGGAAACCCAGAATGCGATCCGAGGTCATGTTGTTGAACTCGGCGGCGTCCAGCAGGCCGCGGTCCATCGCCGGCACGATCTCGCCGCCGGGCAGCGCATTCACCGCGACGCCCATGCCCGTGAACACGTCCACCGAGAGGCCGACCGTGCGGTACTTGAGACCCTTCAGGTCCTCCGGCTTGGTCATCGGTTTCTTGAACCAACCGAGCGGCTGCGTGAACATCGGGCCATACGGGAAGGACACCACGTTGGCGCCGATCGAGGCGTACAGCTTCGCCAGCAGCTCCTTGCCGCCGCCGTACTTGTGCCATGCCATCAGCTGCTGCGCGTCCATGCCGAACCCCGGGCCGGAGCCCCAGAGCGCCAGCGCATTTTGTTTGCCGTAGTGGTACACGAGCACGCCGTGACCGCCGTCGAGGGTCCCCTTGGTCACCGCATCCAGCAGTCCGAATGCGGGCACTACGGCCCCAGCCGGGAGCACCTCGATCTTGAGGTCGCCACCGGTCATGTCGTTCACTTTCTTGGCGAAATCGAGGGCGTACTCGTGGAAGATGTCCTTGGCCGGCCACGTGCTCTGCCACCGCAGGCTGATCGGGCCCTGCGCCTTGGCGATCATGGGGAAACCCACGGCCGCGGTGCCCGCCGCAGCAGTTGCGCGAGCGAGGAATCTGCGCCGCGATTGTTCAGTGTGGTGGTTGTGGCTGCTCATGGACCATCTCCTCTAATGGATAGCGTTTCGGATCGAATCGACTCCCGCAGAGCGCCATCACACGATCCACTGGCAATGTCGTACGGGATGCCCTTACGGTTTTGCGCGTGAGTTTACGCCGCGGCCCGAGGCCCGCGCAAGGGCGAAACGTGCGCGCGGGGCCGCGGCCAGCACCCCGTCGGAGGAGGAGGAGACAGGAACAATCCCGCGCGCCGAGGTTGCCCCGGCCGCGCCTACGGCACTACCAGCGGGTCAGTCGTCCCGCGAACGCAGCGATTGCCAGAAATCCACGACCATCATCACCACGCCGATCATCACGACGATGCCCAGCACGATGTCCTTCAGCTTCACGACCGGCGGCGCAAGAAATGCCAGCGCCAGCACGATGGCGATCAGCCCCGCCAAGATCTTCAATGCCATACCGGCTCCTTTTCTTTGCGATTCATGGCGTCGGGACGCGACCGCTCAGCCAGCGCGCGGTGCGCAGCAGGCGGCCGTCCTCCCGCCGCTTGCCCACCAGTTGCAGTCCCAGCGGAAGCCCATCCTGCCCGGTCATCAGGGGCAGGTTGATCGCCGGCATTCCGCAGAGCGTCCAGAGGGTGCAAAACGCCGGGTCCCCCGTCGCCTGCAGGCCCTTCGGCGCAGTCCCGGGAGCCGCCGGCGTGAGAATGGCGTCGTAGCGCTCGAAGAGATCGTCGAATCCCGCATTCAGCAGCGGAATCCGCGCGACGGCCTCCTGATAGTCGAGGGCGCTCACGGCCCGCCCCCGCGCCAGTTGCTCGCGCAGCGACGACGACAGTCGGTCCCGCCCCTTGTCCCACTCGAGGCTCAGGTTGGCGGCCATCTCGGCTTCCATGATCGTGCGTTGCCACGCCCAGCCGTTCAGGGCCGACGGCGGCAGTTCGACCTCCTCGACACGGTCGCCGAGAACCGAGACCAGCTCGGCGAACGCTTCGTGCGTCTCCGGGGTGGCGCGCGCCCACTGCGGCGTCTTGACGAACGCGAGCAGCGGCGCAAGCGGCGGCTCCTGGCTCGCCCATTCGAGCAGCGGCATGCGGGCGATCGGGCGCGAGTCCGGGTCGCGCTCGTCGTAGCCGATCAGCTGCTCGGCGAGCAGCGCGACATCCTCCAGCGTGCGCGCAAACACGCCCATCTGGTCCAGCGTACGGGACAGCTTCAGCACGCCATTGCGCGGCACCAGACCGAAACTCGGCTTGAATCCGTAGACGCCGCAAAACGCCGCGGGGCGGATCACCGACCCATTGGTCTGGCTGCCGAGCGCGAGCGGCGCCATGCCCGCGGCGACCGCCGCCGCCGAGCCGCTCGACGAGCCGCCCGGCGTGTGCTCCGCGTGATGCGGGTTGCGCGTCTTGCCGGGCGTATAGGTTGCACATTCCGTCGTTACCGTCTTGCCCAGGATCACGGCACCTGAAGCGCGCAGCCGGGCGACCACGGCGGCATCCTGATCCGGCAGCCGGCCGGCGTGCAGCACCGTGCCGTCTTCCGTCGGCATGTCGCACGTGTCCATGATGTCCTTGATGCCGACCGGAACGCCGTGGAGCGGGCCGACGGCGCGCCCCGCGCGCCGGTCCTCGTCCCGCGCGCGCGCCTGGCGCAAGGCGTGCTCCGGGTCGAGAAACGCCCAGGCCTGCACCCGCTCGTCGACCTCGCGCACGCGCGCGAGACACGCCTCCACCAGCTGCTCGGCGCTCGCGAGCCCGTCGCGGATCGCGCGCGCCGCGTCGAGGGCCGACAGCCGATGCAGTTGCGTCGCGTCCACCACCGCTCAGTGCCCGTAGATGAGGTCCGGCAGCCAGAACATCAGCTTCGGAAACACGTACACGAGAATCATGGTGACGAACACCATGCCGAGGAACGGAAAGCACCCCTTGAAGATGGTCCACAGCTGCACGTGCGGCGGCGCGATNNCCACTCCAGCGGCCAGCCGAGCAGGAAGATGATGAATTGCGCGAGGATCAGGAACGCCGTCGGGTTGAGATCGAGCGCGAGCACGAACTCCTTGATGATTCCCTCGCCGCCGAGATAGGAGAACACCGACGAGAAGGTCCACGAGCCGACGAACAGAAAGCACACCATGGCCGACGTGCGGGCCGTGAGATACACCGCCTCCTGCAGCCGCGACCAGGTCAGCGCCCGATAGATGGCCGCCAGCACCATTGCGCCCATGGCGCCGACCGCGGCCGCCTCGGTTGGCGTCGCCAGGCCGAACAGGATCGAACCCAGCACCGAGAGAATGAGCACGGCGAGCGGCACGAACGCCTGCAGGAGCAGGATCGTTGCCCGGGTCCAGGGCACGTTGGACTCTTCTTTCGGCAGCGGCGGACAGAGTTTGGGATTCAGCACGGCGCGCGTGATCACGTACGCCATGTACAGGCCGGCGAGGAGGAAGCCCGGAATCATCGCCGCCGCGTACAGCCGCACCACCGACACCGACGCCGTCGCCGAGTAGACGATCAGCATGATCGAGGGCGGAATCAGAATCCCCAGCGTGCCCCCCGCGCAGATGACGCCTGCGGACAGGCGCTGGTCGTAGCCCGCCTTGAGCATCGCCGGGAACGCGAGCAGGCCCATCAGCGTCACCACGGCACCGACGATGCCCGTGGCCGTGGCGAACAGCGCGCAGGTGATCAACGCGGCCACCGCCATCGAGCCCGGGATGTGGCGCAGCGCCACCTGCAGGCTGTAGAACAGCCGGTCGAGAATGTTGGCGCGCTCGACGACGTACCCCATGAAGAGGAACAAGGGCACCGCCACCAGGACGTCGTTGCTCATGATGCTCCAGGTGTTCTGCGTCAGCAGATAGAACAGGCGGCTGTCGAAGAACGCCTGGTCCGGCTGGTAATAGGCGTAGAAGCCGAACGCGACGCCCATCCCCATGAGCGTGAACGCAATCGGAAACCCGAGCATGATGAGGAAGATGAACAACCCGAGCATGAACAGGGCGACGACGGGATCGCTCATGTCGCCCCCCCTTCCCGGCCTTCGCCGGCGGCTGCGTGCTGCTGGATCAGGACGTCCTCCAGTTCCTCGACGTCATGCAGGCGGTGCGCCCAGTGGCCGTTCTGGATGCACAGGATGCAGCGCAGCGCCTCGGCGAACCCCTGGAGCGAAAGCAGCACGGCGCCGAACGGAATGAGGATCTTCAGCTGCCAGATCGGGATGCCGATCGGGCTGTTGACGCTCACCTCCTTGATGCGGAACGACTCGTAGCCGTAGTCCCAGCCCGCGATCACCAGCGCGAGCACCCCGGGAAAGAAGAACAGCACGTAGAGCGTCAGCTCGACGATCGCCTGCGTGCGGGGTCGCCACATGCGATAGATGAAGTCGCCGCGCACGTGCCCGTTGCGCGACAGCGTGTACGGGCCCGCCATGAAGAACAGCGCGCCGTACATGAGATAGCTCATGTCGAAGGCCCAGCTCGTGGGATCGTTCAGCACGTAGCGCACGAACACCTCGTAGGTGGTGCCGACCGTGAGAATGATGATGCACCATGCGAAGGCATGGCCGACCGTCTTGCTCAGCTGGTCGATGCCGTAGATGAGTCGCTGGACCATGGGCGCGTACCGTAGGCGAAAAAATGGGGCGGCACCGCGTCGGCGCCGCCCCGGAGATTAGCGCGTCTGTCGCTCGGCCGTCAGGTGGGCAGCTTCGCCTTGAAGACGTGCTCGTAGCCCAGTTTGAAATCGGCGTCGTTGAGGAACCAGTACGGCACGACGCGCTTCGCCCAGGCCCGCTGCGACTCCACCACTTTCTTGAAGAACGGATCCTCGTCGGAGAGTTTCTTGGTGAGCACGTCCCACGCCTCGAGCTGCGCCTGGAAGACGCCCTTGGGCGTGCGCAG
>DKBI01000278.1 GCA_002451175.1 Betaproteobacteria bacterium UBA6904 | reverse complement strand
CGCCGGCGCCGCCGAACAGTCCGACTTTGCCGCCCTTGGCAAACGGGCACATCAGGTCGATCACCTTGATGCCGGTCTCGAGGACTTCGCTCGCCGGCCGCGTTTCGTGCAGCGGCGGCGGCGGCGCAAGGATGTTGCGATGCGCCGCGTGCGCCAGCGGCGGGCCGCCGTCGAGCGGATCGCCCGAGACGTTGAGCAGCCGCCCGAGGCAGTCCGCGTGCACCGGGACCTGCAGCGGCGCGCCCGTGTCGAACACCGGCAGGCCGCGGCGCAGCCCGGCCGTGCGATGCAGGGCGATGGCGCGCGCGTGCTGGCGGTCGAGATGCTGGTGCACGTCCATGCGGCACGGGGCGTCCCGCACGCCGCAGTACAGCGCCTGGTGGAGCGGCGGCAGCCGCTCGCACAGGACGTCGACGACCGGGCCCTGGACGCGCACGATGCGGCCGACGCGAGCAGGTTCGGAACCCGGCGCCGCGGGATCTTGAAGGGTCTCGAGCATCGGCGCGCCGGAGCAGCGCGCGGGCGCTGCCCCGGATCATTGTCCGCCGCGAGGCGCGCCGGGCGTTGACGGTTGTCAACGCCCGAAAGTCACTCGTACATGTTGGTGTCGCCGCGCACGGGCGCGATGGGAACGACGACGATGCCGGACTCGGTGACGCGGCCGTGCGCCCGGTCGGCCTGCGCGTCGAAGCCGATGCGCGCGTCGCCCTCGATGACGTTGTAGCGGTCGACGATGGCGCGGCGCACGCGCGCGCCGCGGCGCAGGACGCAGTAGTCCATGATGATCGAATCCTCGACCACCACGTCCTCCTCGAGCAGCACTTCGCGGCGGATGATCGAGTGGCGCACCGTCGCGCCGCGGATCTGCGACCCCGCGCCGAGGTGGCTGTCGGTGATGTCGCCGCGCAGCACGTTGGCGGCCGGGCCGTGGTACGCGCTCGACAGGATCGGCCAGCGCGGATTGAACAGGTGCAGCTTCGGCTCCGGGCCGAGCGTGTCCATGTTGGCGTCGTAGTAGGCGTCGAGCGCGCCGACGTCGCGCCAGTACGCGACCTCCTCGTGCGGGCGCACGCCGGGCACGCGGTTGGTGCCGAAATCGTAGGCGTAGACGCCGTGGGNNATTGCCGGGCATCGGCGGCGGATCCGCCGGCTTCTCGATGAAGGCGCGGATGCGGCCCTCGGCGTTGCAGTCGATGATGCCGAAGCCGGCGGCGCTCTCGCGCGGCACGGGAAGCGCGGCCACGGTGACGTCCGCCGCGCGCTCGCGGTGGAAATCGATCATCTGGCGCACGTCCATGCGGTAGACGTGGTCGGCGCCGAACACCGCGACGAGCGACGGCCGGTCCACCTGGAGCCGGTGCAGGTTCTGGTACACCGCGTCGGAGGTTCCCGCGAAGGACTCCGCGCCCTCGTGCATCTGCGGCGGCATCACGGTGACGAACTGCCCGGGGATGTTCGCCGCCCCCATCCACGCCTTGCGCACGTGCTCGATCAGCGGCTGCGACTTGTACTGCACCAGCACGTAGATGGACGAGAAGCCGGAGTTCGCCAGGTTCGAGAGCACGAAGTCGACGATGCGGTAGCGGCTGCCGAACGGCACNNCCGCGCGGCCACCACCGTTCCAGCAGGTCGGCCGCCCAGCGCTGCCCGCCGATGCCGAAGGCGAGGGCGAGCGCGAACACCACGCCGGCGAGGATGATGAGGAAGCTCTGGCGCACGATCTCGCCGCCGACCTGGATCTGCTCGAGCGCGATCAGCACGACGAAGCCGATGATGGCGTACTGCGCCAGCCGGCCGAGCAGCTCGCCGTCCTGCATGCCGATGTTCTCGCAGTACGCGGCGAGCGTGCCGTGAATGAAGCGCGCGAAGTAGGTGCCGAAGGCGAGGATGAGGAGCGCCACGATGACCCGCGGCACGAAGAGCAGCACCTGGCGCAGCAGGTCCGTGATGTAGGTGAGGCCGAGGCCGTTGAAGCCGATGACGAGCGCGGCGAGGATCACCAGCCAGTAGGCGAGCGCGGCGAGGATCCCGGTGGTGTCGGTCTCGATGCCGCCCTGCTTGAGGAAGCCGTCCATGCCGGCGCGCTCGGTGAGCACGTGGAAGTTCACCGCGCGCAGCCCTTTCTGCGTCGTCAGGCGCACGCCCTTGGCGAGCAGCCAGCCGCCGATCAGCACCAGCGCCGCGAGCGCGAGACGCGGCAGGAATTCGCCGACCTGATGGAGCAGCGCGCGCAGCGGTTCGATCAGCAGGTCGAGATTTTCCATGGCGATCTCCTTCATCCCTCGAGGGTGGCCAGGATGCCCTGCAGCGGGATGCCCGCCCAGGCCGGCCGGTTCTGCAGTTCGTAGCGCAGCTCGTAGAGCGCCTTCTCCAGCTCGAACAGGCGCACCAGCGCCGCCGCGTCCCCGTTGGCGCCGTACAGGCCCTGGCCGCGCGTGCCCGCGGTCCAGGCGGCGAGAAACGTCTCGCGCGCCGCGCGCTCCCACTCGCCGGCGAGCGCGTCGAGCGCCGGATCCACCGCGTTCGGCTGGCAGGCGCGATCCAGCGCGCTGTGCCGCGCGTAGCTGAACGAGCGCAGCATCCCGGCGACGTCGCGCAGGGGCGAGTGCTTGCGCCGCCGCTCCGCGAGCGGCCGCGCCGGCTCGCCCTCGAAGTCGATGAGGATGAAGTCGTTGTTCGCGATCAGCACCTGCCCGAGGTGGAAGTCGCCGTGGTAGCGCGTCTTCAGCAGGCCGGGCGCCGGCGCGATCTGCGTGACCTGGCCCAGCAGGCGCTCGCGCGCGGCCAGCACGCGACCCGCCGCGTCGCGGCACGGCGCAGGCAGCTGCGCGCCTCGCGCCTCGAGCTGCTGCAGCGTGGCGCGGACCTGCTCGCGGACCTCGCGCGTCCACTGCTCGAAGTCCGCCTCGACCACCGGCTCGGCGTCGAACGCGGCGTCGCGCGTGCGGCGCGCGAGCGCGCAATGCAGCTCCGCGGTGCGCGTGCCGAGCGTCTGCACGAGCGCCAGGTAGGCGCCATGCACGTCCTCCGGCGGCGGCGCCGCGGCGTTGCGCCGCTCTTCGAGGAAGCGCGCCAGGTAGTCGAGCGTGTGGTGCCAGCCGTCGCCCTGGTTGGCGACGTAGCCCTGGAGCAGCATGAGGGTCGCCGGCTCGCCGCCGCCGGCGACGTACTCCACCGCGCCGGCGAGCGGCACGCAGTGCGGGAAGTTGGCGACGGAGGTAAGGAAGCGCCCCATCTCCAGCTCGGGATTGATGCCCGGCCGGACACGGCGATAGGCCTTGAGGAACAGGCGCTCGCCGAGCGCCACGGTCGTGTTGCTGCTCTGGGCGGCGAGGCGGTTGACCGGCAATCCCGCCGCGTCGCCGCCGGCGAGCCGCGCGAACTCCGGCGTCGGCGTGAAGCGCAGCTCGCCCTGCGCGGTCTTGACCGAGCGGCCGCTGCCGATGGCTTCGATCACGGCCTGGCAGAAACCGGCGTCGGCAAACGCGTCGCCCATCACGCCGATGCTCGCCTGCTGGCGCACCTTGGCGATGGTCGCCGGCGCCAGCGCGCGCACCCGCTCGTCCTCGCGCTCTTCCCAGGCCAGCGCGAACGGCAGGAAATACGTCGCCGCCTCCGCGGGGCCCTCGAGCTGGAAGAGTGCGAGCAGCCATTCGCGCTTGTGCGCCGACCACAGCGCGTGATCGGTCATCGCGGCGCGCTCGATCGGCTCGCCCTTGGCGGCGTACCAGCGCTGCGCCGCGATGAACGGGGGCAGCACCTCGTGCTCGAGGAGCTTGCGCGTCTGCTGCGCCATGCCGATGCGCCAGGGCACGACGCGGTCGCGGAAGAAGCTCGTCCAGCCGTCGAACAGCACGAGCACCGGCAGGTCCTCGCGCGACAGCCGCTCCTCGTGCCAGCGCGGCACCTCGATTTCCCCCGGCTGGGTGAGCCGGAACCAGTAGAAGCCGTGCGCCGGCAGCGTGAGGAGATACGGCAGCTCGCCGATCGGCGGAAACGCCGTGCGCCCCATGAGTTCCAGCGGCACGCGGCCGCGGAAGCGCGCCAGATCGAGCTCCACCGGCTGCGCCGAGCGCCCGAGGTTGGCGACGCAGAGTATCGCCTCGCTGTCGAGCTCGCGCAGGTAGGCGAGCACCTTGCGGTTGCCCGGCCGCAGCATGACGAGGCGCCCGCGGCCGAACGCGTGGCTCGTCTTGCGCACCGCGAGCAGGCGCCGCATCCAGTTGAGCAGCGAGTTCGGTTCGCGCAGCTGCGCCTCGACGTTGACGGCCTGGTAGCCGTAGATCGGGTCCTGGTTGACCGGCAGGAACAGGCGCTGCGGGTCNNGTAGATGATCGGCGAGCCCGGCATGGAGAACAGCAGGCTGTTCATCAGCTTGATGCGCTCGACGTCGTTCTCCATGAGCGGCGCCAGGCGCCGGCGGATGCCGAGGTTGATGCGCGCGCGCGGATCGGCCGCGTACATGCGGTACATGTAGTCGCGCTCGCGGTTGGTCACCATCTCGAGCGTCAGNNGTTGGCCTCGGCGAGCAGCAGCCGGTTCTGGTAGCGCTGGTCGAGCAGCGCGCGGATGCGGCGGATCACGGCGTGCGTCTCGGGCAGGTTCTCGTTCGAGGTGCCCTCGCGCTCGACGAGGTAGGGGATGGCGTCGAGGCGGAAGCCGTCCACCCCCATGTCGAGCCAGAAGCGCATGGCGCGGAACACCGCCTTCAGGACGCGCGGGTTGTCGAAATTCAGGTCCGGCTGGTGGCTGAAGAAACGGTGCCAGAAGTAGCCCTGCGCGACCGGGTCGAAGGTCCAGTTCGAGGTTTCGGTGTCGGTGAAGATGATGCGCGTGCCGGCGTACTTGGCCGGGTCGTCGCTCCAGACGTAGAAGTCGCGCTTGGAGGAGCCGCGCGGCGCGCGCCGCGCCGCCTGGAACCACGGGTGCGCGTCCGAGGTGTGGTTGACCACCAGCTCNNACGCGCAGGCCGCGGCGGTGCGCCTCGCGCACGAACTGGCGGAAGTCGTTGCGCGTGCCGTACTGCGGGTGGACGTTGTGGTAGTCCGCGACGTCGTAACCGTCGTCCTTCTGCGGCGAGGGGTAGAACGGCAGCA
>DKBI01000251.1 GCA_002451175.1 Betaproteobacteria bacterium UBA6904 | reverse complement strand
CGACCAGGGCTCGCCTGGGATGTTGAACAGGATCGAGGTGATCGCGCCGCCGAACAGGGCAACCCAGTAGATGCACGACAGCAGGATGATCGCCGAGGTCGTCCCGCCGGGCTGCTGGGCCATGCCGAAGGTGAGCGGCAGGAGAATCGCCACGCCGTTCGCCCCGCCGAGCCCGGGAAGCACGCCGATGATGACCCCGAGCACGATGCCGACGAACATCAGCGCAATGTTCTTCAGCGAAAGGGCGACCGCAAACCCCTGCATCAGCGACTGGATTTCTTCCATGCGTCAGTTCAATCCCAGCACGGCTTCCAGCGGGCCCTTGGGCAGCGGCACCTTGAACCAGATCTCGAAAACGAGGAAGAAGAACACGCTGTTGCCGATGGCCACCGCGCCGAGCGTCCACCACGCGTACTGGCCGAGCCAGCGCATGAAGAAAGCGACGAACACCGCGGAGGCGACATAGATGCCGAGCCAGCCGATGACGGCGACGTAGGCGATCGCAGGCACCAGCACCGACAGCACGAGCTTCAGCTGACCGACCTCGACGAACCCGATGTCGCGCTCCGGACGCATGCGCAGGCCGCGGACCAGGTTGAACACCGCCGACGCGCAGATGATGAGGCCGACGTAGAACGGGAAATACCCGGCCTGCGGACCGTCCTCCGCCCAGCCCGCGCCCAGGCGTCGGCTGTCGTACATGACCAGCGCGCCGAGCGCGAGGAAGGCGAGCGAGACGGCGATCTCGGCGGTCTTCAGCCCGAACGCCGCCCGGCCCTGAGGGCCTTCCGTCATGAGGTCGATGCCCCCGTTCCGCGATTACTTCTGGCTGGCAATGAAGCCCGCGCCCTTCATGAGCGAGACGTGCCGCGCCTCCTCGCGCGCCACCCAGTCGGCGTACTCCTTGCCGCTCAGCGCCGTCTGGTTGAACGCGCCGCGTTCCATGAGTTCCTTCCACTCGGGCGTCGCGCGCACCTTCTTCAACACCTCGACGTAGTAGGTCACCTGGTCCGGCGTCACGTCGGGCGGCATGAAGATGCCGCGCAGCATGAGGTAGTCGACGTCGAGCCCGCTCTCCTTGCAGGTCGGGATGTCGGACCAGGACAGGGTCGTCGTCACCTTCTGCTTGTAGGGCATGCGTTGCGGGTCGAACACGCAGAGCGGCCGCAGCTTGTCGGCGCGCCAATGCGCCACCGCCTCGATCGGGTTGTTCACCGTCGAATCGACGTGATTGCCCACCAGCTGCACCGCCACGTCGCCGCCGCCCTTGAACGGGATGTAGATGAACTTGACGCCCGCCCGCTGCTCGATCGCCGCCGTGATGATCTGGTCTTCCTGCTTGGACCCCGTGCCCGCCATCTTCATCTTGCCGCCCGCAGCCTTCGCTGCGGCGATGTAGTCCTTGGCGTTCTTGTAGGGCTTCGAGGCGTTCACCCAGAGCACGAACTGGTCCAGCGCGAGCATCTGCACCGGCGTGAGGTCACGCCAGTTGAACGGCACCCCGGTCGCCAGCGGCGTCGTGAACAGATTCGACAGCGTGATGATGATCTTGTGGGGGTCGCCCTTCGCGCCCTTGACGTCGAGGAACCCCTCGGCCCCCGCCCCGCCGGACTTGTTGATGACGACCATCGACTGCTTCATCAGGTTGTGCTTGGCGATGATCGACTGCACGACGCGTGCCATCTGATCGGCGCCGCCCCCGGTGCCCGCCGGCACGATGAACTCCACGGTCTTCGTCGGCTCCCAGGCGTGCGATGCCAGGGGCGCCAGTGCAACGACAGCTGAAATCACCGCTCGAACCAACGTGCGCTGTTTCATGACTCCTCCTCCTCCTCGTTGTAGCCGGGCATTCTGGCAAGCCCGCAGCCTTTGCGGCCTTGACTGCGATCAACCTTTCGGAGTCTCGCCGTTACCAGCAGCCTCCGGTTCCGCGAGCGGCGGCGCCTCCCGCGCCGCCAGCCACTTGCCGACGGCGACCACGCCGATCGCGCCGGCGATCGCCA
Organism: Betaproteobacteria bacterium UBA6904; assembly: GCA_002451175.1. Taxonomy (GTDB): domain Bacteria; phylum Pseudomonadota; class Gammaproteobacteria; order Burkholderiales; family SG8-39; genus 2-02-FULL-66-14. The sequence goes on along the minus strand of DKBI01000251.1, from coordinate 1,417 downwards.
CCGCCTTCCATTCGTGCATCCATTCCGCCTGCGCCTGGACCCAGCCGGCAATGGCCGGATCGGTGACCATGATATCCCCGGCGATCCAGCCGAGCAGGCCGGCGCCGAGCGTGATGATCACCGGGAAACGCTCCATCAGGTGCAGCATGAGGGTCGAGCCGAAGATCACGATCGGGATCGACAGCGCCAGCCCCAGCACCAGCAGCACGATCTTCGCCTCGGCCGGCCCCTGTTCGGCCGCCGCCGCGACGGCGATCACGTTGTCCAGGCTCATGACGAGATCGGCGATGAGGATGGTCTTGACCGCCTGGAACAGGTTGTCGCTCGAGGCGATGTCTTCCTCGCCGTCTTCCGGCACGAGGAGCTTCACGCCGATCCACAGCAGCAGCAGGCCGCCGACGAGCTTCAGCCAGGGCAGCTGCAGCAGCGCCACCGCGAACACCGTGAGGATCACCCGCAGGACGATGGCGGCCGCGCTCCCCCAGAACACGGCGACCTTCTGCTGGCGCAGCGGCAGCGAGCGCGCCGCCAGCGCGATCACCACGGCGTTGTCGCCCGACAGCAGCAGGTTCACCCAGATGATGGCGCCGAGCGCCTTCCAGAAGGCGAAGTCGGCGAGCAGGTCGAACATGACGGAATCTCCGCGGAAATCGCGCCGATTCTACCCGCGCCCGCGGCGCTCAGAACAGGCCGACCACCTTGCCGTCGACGAGGTCGATCTTGGTCGCCGAGGGCACCTTCGGCAGACCCGGCATGGTCATGATGTCGCCGCAGACCATGACCACGAACTCCGCGCCGGCCGCCAGCCGCACCTCGCGGATGTTGAGCACGTGCTTTTCCGGCGCACCGCGCAGCTGCGGGTCGGTGGAAAACGACATCTGCGTCTTCGCGACGCACACCGGGTAGTGGCCGTAGCCGTCCTCCTGCAACTTCTTGATCTGGCCGCGCACCTTGGCGTCGGCGGTCACCTCCGAGGCGCGATAGACGCGCTTGGCGATCGCGTTCACCTTCTCCCAGAGCGAGTCCTTCTCCTCGTACACGAAGCGGAAGCGGCCGCGCGTCTCGCACAAATCGACGACCTTGCGCGCGAGGTCCGCCGCGCCGCGCCCGCCGTCGCCCCAGTGCGTCGCGAGCACCACCGGCACGCCCATCGTCGCCATGCGCGCGCGCAGCATCTCCAGCTCCGCCGGCGTGTCCTGCGTGAAGCGGTTGATCGAGACGACGCAGGGAATGCCGTAGACGTTGTGCACGTTGTCCACGTGCCGCTCCAGATTGACGAGCCCCTTCTCCAGCGCCGCCAGGTTCTCCTTGCCGACGTCCTTCACGTCCACGCCGCCGTGGTACTTCATGGCGCGCACCGTGGCGACGATCACCGCGGCGCTCGGCGCGAGCCCCGCCTTGCGGCACTTGATGTCGA
>DKBI01000130.1 GCA_002451175.1 Betaproteobacteria bacterium UBA6904 | reverse complement strand
AGCGCCTCCTCCGCGCGCTTGCGCGCCGTGATGTCGCGCCCCATGTACAGCACGTGCGGCGTCCCGCGGTACCGTATCGGCACGGCGCGCACCTCGACTTCGAAATGCGTGCCGTCCTTGCGCAGCAGCTGCGTTTCGATGGCACCCGATTCGCCCGCCAGCACGGCGCGGTGCAGCGCGCGGAAGCGGAGGTCCACCGCACCCGGGTTGGCGATGACGCGGTCCGCGCCGATCACCTCGTCCCGCGTGCGCTCGGTCATCGCCATGTAGGTGTCGTTGATCTCGACGATGCGAAAGTCGGCGTCGCGCAGCACCAGCGCGTCCGCTGCCGCGTTGAAGATCGCGCGGTACTGCTCCTCGCTCGCCCGCAGCGCCATCTCGGCGCGCTTGCGCTCCGAGATGTCCCGCGCCACGAACAGCAGGTGCGGCCGCCCCTGGTAGCGCATCGGCACGCCGCGCACCTCGATCTCGAAGCGCGTTCCGTCCGGCCGCGCCCCCGTCGTCTCGACGCGGATCGGCTCGCCGGCCTTCAGGCGCTCCACGGCCGCCGCGTAGCCGTCGGCATCGCCCGGCCGGCTGATGATCTCGCTGCGCCCCAGGAAATACTCGCGCGGCCGCCCGGTCATGGCCTCGAAGGCCGGATTGACGTCCACGATACGGAACTGCTCGTCGCGCAGGACGAGCGCGTCGAGCGAGGCATTGAAGATCGCGCGGTATTGCTGCGCGCTGGCGTGCAGCGCCTCGTCGCTGCGCCGCCGCTCGATTTCGGTGACGGCACGCGCGGCGTAGATACGCAGAATGGACTCGACCAGCCCCGGATCTCGCATCGGTTTGCGCGAGATCACTGAGATCAGGCCCAGCGGTCCGCCGCGCGAATCGCTCAGCGGGTAGCCCGCATAGCTTTCCGCGGGCACGAACGCGAACTCGGCGGCGCGCGCGAACCGCTCGCGTACGCCCGAGGGATAGATGCGGAACTCCTGCCCGACGACGGTCTCGCAGGGCGTGCCGGCGACCACGTACTCGAGGTTTTCGACGAATTCGCCATTGGCGCAGAGTGCCAGCATGCGCAGCCGGTCGCTGCCGCCCTCGGGCGGCAGCGCGATGAAAGCCGCCTCGACGCGCAGCGCCGCAGCGAGCGAGCGCACGAGGTGCTCGAACACGTTTTGCCCATGCGCGGTGGACACGGCGACCGCGACGTTGCGCATGGCGTCCTCGCGCCGCTTGCGCCGCGTGATATCGGTCGCCACGCCGCACAGAACGGACTCGCCGGAGACTGGGCCAGGGATCGGAAAGCGCAGCGCCAGGTAGACCCGCGCCGACCCGTCGGCAAGCGGCAGGATCTCCTCGAAATTGCGCGCCGTTCCGTGGCGCAACGCCTCGCGGTCGTTGGCCTGGATCAGCGCCGCGACGGGCGCGGGAAACAGCTCGGCATCGGTCTGCCCGATGCCGGTCGCATCCGGGGCGCAAAACAGTTCGCGGAAGCGCCGGTTGGTCAGCAAGTAGCGGCCTTGCGCGTCCTTGACGTAAACGGCCGCGGGCGTGCCCTCGAAGATCTGGAAGAGCAGCGCGCCGCTCGGGAGATCTGGCGCGGCGGGGACAGACGCGGGTTGGCTCATGCGCTCGGCCTGCGGGCACTCCGACGTCCGGAGCACCGAGAGTCTAGCGACCGCAGCCTGCGCCCGGGCGCCCGGTTACCTGGCAGCAACCATTGAAACGTGGCAGTTACAAAAGCGCGTCCCCGAACCCCGCTAACGCCCTTCGGGCACATAGAGGTACCCCGCGCCGCGCACCGTCTTCAGCAGCCGCGGCCGCTCTGGATCCGCCTCGATCTTGCGGCGCAGGCGGGCGATGCGGATGTCAATGGACCGATCGAAGGGTTCCCAGTCGCGGTTGCGCGTCTTGTTGAGCAGCTGGTCCCGCGACAGGACCTGGTTGGGGTGCTCGGAGAACACGCGCAGCAGGTCGAATTCCATGCTGGTCAGCTCGACGTCCTCGCCCCGCTCGTCCACCAGTCGGTGGCTCGCCAGGTCGAGCTGGAATCGCCCGATCCTGACTCGCCGCTCCTCCGCGGGTTCACGCGCCTCCCCGCCGCGTGTGCGGCGCAGCACGCTCTTCACCCGCGCCAGCAGCTCGCGGAGATCGTACGGCTTCGCGACGTANNCGCGCAACGGCCGCGCGCATCGCGTCGCCATTCTCCACCGCCTCGACCTCGAAGCCGTGGCTGGCGAAATATTCCGCGCAGGCCTCGCGCACGTCACGATCATCCTCGACGATCAAGATCCTGGCTTTGTGCGCCATCGCACCCTCTCTTGGTGGCGCGATTATACGGTTGGGCCGCTAGGCGCCACGCGCCTGCGCCGCTGCGAGCATCAGCTCGACCACGCTCTGCTGCGCGCGGCTCCCGCCGAGCCGGCCGACGAGCACCGGCAGCGCACGCAGTTGCGCGACCACCTCGCGCCATTGGCGCCGGCCGAAGGCGGCGATGGCGTGGCAGACCGGCAATCCGACCAGGCGCGCAACCGCCGCGCCCGGTCGCGGCGCGGCGGCACGCGCGCGCAGCGTCGCGATCAGCGTGGCCGCGTCCTCTTCGCGCCCGCCGGCGACGAAGGCCATCATGGCGTGAACGTCGCTGAACACGGAATGCGCGTCGCCCGCGTGCGGGGCCCAGTGCGCCGCGACCGCCGCGCCGCGTTCCCCGGCGTCCAGGCCGCGCAGGCGCAGCCGCCACAGCAGGGCGGACGCATCGATGAGCACGGACACGCCGAGCGCGAGATGCGGCGCGATGCGCGCATCGTAGACGTCCAGCGCGGCATCGACGCGGCCGAGGGCCAGGTGGAACAGCGCAAGATGCCACCCGAGGTGCGTGCTCGACGTCGAGGCGCGGCCCCAATGCGGTGCCCGCGGCAATGCCTCGAGCAGGCCGCGCCCCGCCTCGCCGCGCATTTCGTGGACGTGAAGGAGCGCGTGCTGCGCGCGGAGGTTGCGCGGCGCAATCTCCAAGGCCTGCCGGGCCGAGGCCTCGGCCGCGGCAAAACGTCCGCGCTCCTCCAGCGCGAACGCGTGCATGGCCAGCACGCCGTCGCGTCCCGCCATCCCCGAGGACCAGCGGGGCATGACCCGCATCACGCGCCGCAGCAGGCGCCGCGCGTCGCCGACGCGATAATCGAGAGAGTGCGCGAACTGCAGCGCCACGAGATCGTGAGGGTGCGCTTCCAGAATCGCGTCGAGCAGCGCGCTTGAACGGTCGTGCTCGCCGGCCAGGACCGCCTCGATCGCCGCAAGGTGCAGGCGCTCGCGTCGCGTCGCCGGCAGCCCTGCGGCACGCGCGTGCAATACGCGCGCCGTTCGAGCGCCCCCGGGCTCACGGCCGCCGAGCGCGACATAGGCCGCGAGGATGTGCGCCATGACGAACGCAGGCGCCTCGCGCGTGCACTGCTCGAGCAGGGCCGCCGGCTCACCGCGCCACGTCGTGCAGGCCTCCAGCGCCTGCCCGAAGCGATCGAGCGATTCGCGCGTCGCGCCGCTGACCGGCAGCCCGTAGCGATCGTGCAACATGACGCTTGCGTTACTGCGATGCCACCGTCGGGTTGGCGCGCGGCGCAGACAGTCCCGCCCACCACTTCGTCGCGCGCAGTCGCAGGCGTGCGCCGAGCGGCAGGCGCTCCCGCCCGGACTCGTACACCACGCGCGATGCCCGCGTGCCGCCGGCCACGAGCGTCACGCGCCGCGCGTAGAGCGCCGGCGTCGGCGCCGTCAACGTCGCAACCGCGCGGCGCATGGCGTGGACGAGTGCAACGCCGTCCCGGTCCAGCGTGAACGATTCACCCGGGGCGATGAAGCAGTCGCGGGTGTCGCCACTCTGCGTAATCCAGAAGTGTCCCTCCCAGGCATGCACCACGACGCCTCGACCGTCCTCGATGCGCAGGACGCTGCCCCGCGGCATCCCGATGCTTCCCTGCACCACATAGCTGTCCATGCTCCGGTCTCCTTGTCCTGTGCCGGCGCCGGTCTGGCGCGGGACACGGGCGCAAGCCTGCGGCCCCACGGTAACCACGGAATTTCGGGCGCGTGCCGGATTTGTAACGGCCAGGTAACACGGGGTCGGGCACGCCGGGGACTTTCCCGATACGATGGTGCGATGACCCTCCCCTGCGGCGCGCCGGCGCTGCGCTCCCCGTCGCGACCGCCCGCCGAGGAGCGGCCGGATTGACCGGCGACGTGCAGGCGCCAGCGAAGTGGCCCGACGCGCTGCTGGCGTGGTACTTCGTCGTCGTCTGGGGTGCCGGTTTCCTCGCGACCAAGATCGGCCTGCAGCACGCGGCGCCCTTCACGTTCCTCACCTTGCGTTACGCGTTCGGCGTCGCCTGCCTCCTGCTGATTCTCGCGGTGGTGCGGCCAGCGTGGCCCCGCGCACCGCGCACGCTCGCGCATCTGCTCATCGCGGGCCTGCTCATGCACGCGATCCAGCTGGGCGGCAGCCACTATGCGCAGTATCTCGGGCTGTCCGCCGGCATCACCGCGCTGATCCTGTCCGCACAGCCGCTGCTCACCGCCGGCATCGCTTCGCGCTGGATGGGTGAACGCCTCGCCCCGGCCCAATGGACCGGCGTCGCCGTCGGTCTGCTCGGCGTGGCCCTCGTGGTGTGGCACAAGATCGACTCGCGCGCGCTGCATGCGGCGGGCCTCGCCGCCGTGGGCATCGGCCTGGCCGGCGTGACGGCGGGCACGCTGTATCAGCGGGCGTTCTGCCCGCACGTCGATCTGTGGAGCGGCGCCTTCCTGCAATTCGCGGTTTCGCTCCTCGTGCTCGCGCCGCTCGCCTGGCGCGTCGAGGGCCTGCGCGTGGACTGGAGCTGGGCGCTGCCGGCCGCGATCGCCTTTCTGGTCATCGGCGCCTCGATCCTCGCCGTCAACGCGCTGCACACGCTCATGCGGCGCGGACAGGCGACCCGCGTGACCAGCATCTTCTATCTCACGCCGATCGTCGCGGTGGTGCTCGAGTACCTCCTCTATGGCGAAGTTCCCTCGGTCACGTCGGCGATCGGCATCGCGGTGACCTGCGCCGGCGTCGCGCTCGTGGCGCGCCGCGCGCCGGTTCGGGGCGCCACCCGATGAAGCTCGCCGTCATCGTTGCGCTCACGGTGCTCGCGCACACGGGCTTCGTCGGCAGCCGCATCGTGGTGTCGCTGTTCGCCATCCAGCGGCAGGCCTCGCCGCTCACCATCGGGGTGCTGATGGCGCTCTACGCCCTCCTGCCGATGCTGCTCGCGGTGACCGCCGGCCGCCTGATCGACCGCGTGGGCACGCTGCGGCCGCTCGCCTGGTCGGTCGCCGTGATGGTCGGCGGCCTCGTCCTGCCGGCGATCTGGCCGGATCTGCCCGGGCTGTACTGCGCGGCGACGCTCATCGGCACGTCGTTCATGGTGATCCACGTCTCGCTCAACCACGCCGTCGGCTCGCTCGGCACGCCCGCCGATCGCGCGATCCATTTCAGCTGGTTTTCGCTGTCGTTCTCGCTCGGCGGCTTCTTCGGGCCGCTGCTCGCGGGCTTCACCATCGACGCGGCCGGCCATCGCGCCGCGTTCCTGCTGCTCGCGGCATTTCCGGCGGCGGCGCTCGCGCTGCTGCACTGGCATCGCGGCGCGCTCCCGCACCGCCATGGCCCGCGCAGCGAGGCCGGCGACCGGCGCATCGGCGATCTGCTGCGCGAGCCGCGCCTGCGCGGCGCGTTCGCCGCCAGCGCGCTGCTCGCGATGGGCTGGGACCTGTACACCTTCGTCACGCCGATCTACGGCTCCGGCATCGGCCTGTCGGCCTCGACGATCGGCATCATCATGGGATCGTTTGCCGCCGCGACGTTCGCGGTGCGCCTGGTGATGCCGACGNNCTGGGCTGCGCGCAGCCGATGATCATGGCGCTGCTCTACGCCGCGTCGCCGCCCGGGCGGCAGGGCGAAGTCGTCGGCGTGCGCACGACGCTGCTCAACGCCAGCCACACCGTCATGCCGCTGGCGTTCGGCGCGCTCGGCTCCGCGCTCGGCGGCATGGGTCCGGTGTTCTGGCTGATGAGCGCGTTCTTGCTCTCGGGCAGTGTTTTCGCGCGCCGGCGGCGCTAGAATGCGCCGCGGACATGTCCATTCGCAGACCCGCCCTCACCCGATTCCTCATCGAGCGCCAGCGTGCCGGGCGCATCAACGCCGACCTGCGCCTGCTCATCGAGACCTGCGCGCGCGCCTGCAAGGCGATCAGCGTGCAGGTCAGCAAGGGCGCGCTTGCCAACGTGCTCGGCAACGCGGGCACGCAGAACGTGCAGGCCGAGGAGCAGAAGAAGCTCGACGTCATCTCGAACGAGATCCTGCTCGAAGCCAACGAGTGGGGCGGCAACCTCGCCGCGCTCGCCTCGGAGGAGATGGAGCGGCCGGCGCAGATCCCCTTGCCCTACCCGAAGGGCGAATACCTGCTGCTCTTCGACCCGCTCGACGGCTCGTCGAACATCGACGTCAACGTCTCCATCGGCACGATCTTCTCGGTGCTGCGCTGCCCGAAGAACGTGGTCGAGCCCGACGAATCGGCGTTCCTGCAGCGCGGGCGCGCGCAGGTCGCGGCCGGCTTCGCCGTCTACGGTCCGTCGACGCTGCTCGTGCTGACGGTGGGCGACGGCACCTTCGGGTTCACGCTCGATCCCTACACGGGCGGCTTCGTGCTGACGCACCCGGACATCCGCATCCCCGAGGACACCGCCGAATTCGCCATCAACGTCTCCAACATGCGGCGCTGGGAACCCGCGGTGAAGCGCTACATCGACGAGTGCCTCGCCGGCAAGGACGGGCCGCGCGGCAAGGACTTCAACATG
>DKBI01000143.1 GCA_002451175.1 Betaproteobacteria bacterium UBA6904 | reverse complement strand
TCGCGGGGCGCGATCGCGACGCCGCCCGGTACGCGCGGTTGGCGGAGCGGCTTGGCGTGCGCGCGCATTGGCTCGGTGGTGTGGAGGACGTCAGGCCGCTCTACGCCGCAGCCGATTGCTTTATCCTTCCCNNCAGGCTGGCGGAAATCCTGCGCGAGGCGGTCGAGCGCCTGCGCGTCGAGAACTTCGCGCCCGCGACGCGCGCCAGCGCCGAACCCTTCAGCGAGGCGGTGATGGCGGCGCGGCTTGCGGATCTCTACGCGACGCTGACGGCGGGCGGCACGTGAGCGAGGCGAGCGCCAGCCGCGCGCTGTACGTCCGGCTGCTGTCGTACGTGCGGCCGCACGCCAGGGCGTTCGGGCTGTCCATCCTGTGCATGGTCGCTGCGGCCGCGACGGAGCCGCTGTTTCCGGCGCTCATGAAGCCGCTGCTCGACGGCGGATTCGGCCAGGGCGGCACGCCGGTGCTGCCGCCGCTCGTTCTCGCCGGCGCGCTGGTGGGCATCCTGCTCGTGCGCGGCCTGCTCAGCTTTGCCTCGTCCTATCTCATCGCCTGGGTCGGAAACCGCGTCATCCTCGATCTGCGCGCGGCGATGTTCGGGCGCCTGGTGCGCCTGCCGACGCGCTTCTTCGACGACTTCAGCTCCGGCGTGCTGCTGTCGCGCATCGCCTACGACGTGGGCGGCGTCACCTCCGCCGCGACGACCGTGCTGACGGTGGTCGTGAAGGACTCGATCGCCGTCATCGGCCTGCTGGGGTGGCTCTTCTACCTCAACTGGAAACTCACGCTCATTGCCCTCGCCGTCGGTCCGGCGATCGCGCTCGTCGTGCGGCTGTTCTCGCGGCGGCTGCGGCGCATGGCGCGCGAAGCGCAATACGCGATGGGCGATCTCGTGCACGTGCTGGAGGAAACCATCGAGTGCCAGCGGGTGGTGAAGATCTTTGGCGGGCAGGAATACGAAGAGCAGCGGTTCGCGCGCGCCAATCAGAAGCTGCGCGGCTTCAACATGCGCCAGACGGTGCCCGCGGCGGCCACGGTCCCGATCACGCAGCTGCTCGCCTCCGTGGCGCTGGCGATCATCGTTTACATCGCACTCGAGCAATCGCTCGCCAACCGGACGACGGCGGGGGAATTTGCTTCGTTCATCACGGCGATGCTGATGCTGCTCGCGCCGCTGAAGCGGCTGACCGACGTGAACGCGCCGTTGCAGCGCGGGCTGGCCGCCGCGGAAAGCGTGTTCGGGATGATCGACGCGCCGGTCGAGGAAGACCGGGGCACGCAGCGCATTGCGCGCGCGCGCGGGGAAATCGTCTACGACAACGTGAGCTTCACGTATGCGACGCGCACCGAGCCTGCATTGCAGGGCGTCAGCCTCGCGATCCGGCCCGGGGAGACCGTGGCGCTGGTCGGCACCTCCGGAGGCGGCAAGACGACATTCGTCAACCTGTTGCCGCGCTTCTACGCGCCGTCGAGCGGACGGATTCTGCTGGACGGGATCGATCTCCAGGATCTCGGACTCGAAAGCCTGCGCAGCAATCTCGCGCTCGTATCGCAGGACGTGGTGCTCTTCAACGATACGGTGCGCGCCAACATCGCGTATGGGCGCATGGGCGGCGCGACGGACGCCGAGGTGATCGCGGCGGCCGAGGCCGCGCACGCCATGGATTTCATCCGGCAGACGCCCGACGGCCTCGCCACGCTGATCGGCGAGAACGGACTGCGCCTCTCCGGCGGACAGCGCCAGCGGCTGGCGATTGCGCGCGCCCTGCTCAAGAACGCGCCGGTGCTGATCCTCGACGAGGCAACCTCGGCGCTCGACTCCGAGTCGGAGCGGCTCGTCCAGGCGGCGCTCGAGGTGCTGATGCGCGGCCGAACGACGATCGTGATCGCGCACCGGCTGTCGACGATCGAGCGGGCGGACCGCATCGTCGTTCTGGAGCGCGGGCGAATCGTCGAATCGGGCACGCATGCCGAGCTGCTCGCGCGCGACGGCGTCTACGCCAAGCTGCATCGCATTCAGTTCGCGACCCAGGCGTGACGCCGCTCGCGATCGTGCACACCGAGTCCTCCCTGGGCTGGGGTGGGCAGGAGATTCGCATCCTCGCGGAGTCTCAGGGCCTGATCCGGCGCGGACACGACGTGCGCATTCTCTGCGCGCCGGAGGCGCGTTTGTTCGAGGCGGCGCCGAGCTGGCAGGTGCCGGTCGTCGCGCTGCCGCTCGCGCGCAAGCGGCTGTCGGGCGTGCGCGCGCTGGCCGCCTGGCTTCGGGAGAACCGCTGCGACGTGATCAACACCCACAGCTCGACCGATTCCTGGCTGGTCGCGCTGGGCATGCGGCTGGCCGGGCGCGCGGTCCCCGTGGTGCGCACGCGGCATATTTCTGCGGCGGTGCCGCGCAACGCGTTTTCGCGCTGGCTGTACCAGAGCGCCGCGGCGATGGTGGTGACCACCGGCGAGGCCTTGCGGCAGCAGCTGATCGAGCGCAACGGTTTCGATCCCGGGCGCGTGGTGTCCGTGCCCACGGGGATCGATGCCGGACGCTTTCGGCCGGGCGGGCGCCTGGCCGCGCGCCGTGCGCTCGGCTTGCCGGAGGACCGGCTGCTGGTGGGCATCGTCGCGACGCTGCGCAGCTGGAAGGGCCACCTCGACCTGGTCGGGGCCCTCGCGCAGCTGCCGGAACCCATCGAGCTCGTGATCGTCGGCGACGGACCGATGGGCGACCCGCTGCGCGCGGCGATCGCTGCACGCGGTCTCGGATCGCGCGTGCATCTCGCGGGCCAGCGCGCCGACGTGGTGCCCTGGCTGCATGCGCTCGATGTCTTCGCGCTGCCTTCGTACGCCAACGAGGGCGTGCCGCAGGCGCTGATCCAGGCGATGCTGTGCGCCTTGCCGTGCATCACGACCACCGTCGGGAGCATTGCCGAGCTGGCGACGCACGAAGCGACGGCGCTCGTCGTGCCGCCGCGCGACGCGCCGGCGCTCGCCGCGGCGATCCGGCGTCTGGCGCAGGACGAGGCGCTGCGCCGCGCGCTGGGCGAGGCGGCGCGCCATCACTGCGTCGAGAATTTTTCCTACGAGCGCATGCTGGATCGCATGGCGCAGGTGTTCGCCGACGTGGCGAGCGGCGCTAGACCGCGCTTCGCAGCGCCGCGCTGACCGCGTCCCACACGCGCCCGGCTTCGAGGGTCGCGAGGCAGTCGCTGACCTTGCCGCCGCCGCAGCCGTCGAGACCGCAGGGCCGACAGCGGTGGTTCCCGCTCGCGACCACCCGATGCTCGCCCGTGCGGGGCGCGCCCCACGGCCCCCAGATCGCCTCGCCGGACGGACCGAAGAGCGCGACGGCGGGCGTGCGCATTGCGGCGGCGATGTGCATCGGCGCGGAGTCCACGCCGACGAACAGGCGCGCCTGTGCGGTCAACGCGGCGAGTTCCTTCAGGTTCAAGCGGCCGCCCAGGTCCACCACGGGATTCGCGAGCCGCGCAGTGATCGCGGCGGTCATCGCGCGCTCGGCCTCGTCGGGTGCGGCAGTGATCACGACCGGCCAGCCCTCGCGCTGCAGGCGATGGATGAGCTCGGCCCAGCCCTCCGCCGTCCAGCACTTGAACAGCCAGCGCGAGGTCGGGTGAAGGTGCACGAAGCGCTGCGGCAGCAGGTCGTGGGCCGCGAGTAACGCCTGCACGCTACGGCGCGCGTCGTCGCCCGCCTCGAGGACGAGGTGGCGCTCGCTCATCGCGGGTTGAATGCCGATGCGGCGCAGGGTATCGAGGTTGGTCTCCACCTCGTGGCGTCCTCCGGCGCGCGGCGACGGAACCAGGTGCGTGAAGCTCGACCGCCAGCGGCGTCCCGCGCTCCTACGCTCGGGCGCGACCGACCAGCGCGGCCGCAGCAGGCGCGTCAGCCAGGCGCCGCGCCAGCCGTCGGTCAGATGAATGATCAGGTCGTAGCGCCGCGCCGAGAGTCGCCGCACCAATGCGAGTTCCGCGCCGATGCGCGCGAGGTTCCGCTGGCTGCGCCAATGGCGGTCGACGAGGTGCAGTTCGGCGAGGCCCGGATGCAGCGCCAGCATGGGCGCGGTGTCGGCATAGACCAGCGCGTCGATTTCCGCGGCGGGCGCGTGGCGCTTGAGCACGGCGATGACGGGGCTCGCGAGCAGCACGTCGCCGTGGTGGCGCAGCTTGACCACCAGGGCGCGGCGCACTTCGTCGAGCGCAACGGCGTCGGGCAAGCGGTTCATCCTGGGGCGCCTCCGGGAAGTCTCGCGCGCAGGCGCTCGTCGGCATGCATGACCTCTTCTACCATGATGTCGGCGACGTTGCGCGAAGCGGGCTGCAGCAGTTCGTGCGGCGTCGCCCAGGGTCCCCAGTGGCCCGGGTCCGAGTCGCCGAACAGGCAGACGAGCGGCTTGCCGAGCGCTGCCGCGAGGTGCATCGCGCCGCCGTCGGCGCAGATCACGCGGTCGCAGAGCGAGAGGGCCGCGATCAGCTGGCCGAGGCGCTGCGTGGCGACGGGCACCACCGGGCGCCGCGCCACGCGGGCGAGGATGCGCTCCGCCTTTTCGTCGTCACCGGGATGCAGGGGGTTGCGCTCCGAACCGGGCGCCCAAAGCAGCATGAACGCCGCGCCCTGCGCGACCGGCAAGCGCTCGATGAGGGCCGCAAAACGGTCCGCGTCCCAGCGCTGCGAAGGCTTGCGCGCACTGACGTGCACGCCGATCAGCGAACGCGGTTTGGCGCCCAAGCGCGCGCGCAGAAGGGCGCTGACCCCCTCGACCTCGGACGGATCGGCCACGACGCGCGCGGCGGGCGCGGCGTAGCGCAGGCCCATGGCCGTGAGCAGGTTGCAGCATTGCTCGACTTCGTGCGCTCCCGCCGCGCGGTCCCCGGGGCCGCGCACCAGCACCCGGGCCGGCGCAACCCAGCGCGCAAAGCGCAGCGCGCTCGCGTGCGGCCCGCCCGGAAGCAGCGCCCAGTCGATGCGTTCCCTGCGCAGCGCAGCGATCGTCCTCAGGCGCTGCCAGTAAATCCCGGCGAGACTTTCGTCCGGCGCGCGGTGTTTGGCCTTCTGGTAGGCGTAGACGGCATCGAGGTCGGGGTTGCGTTCGAGCACGGTGGCGTTATAGCGGGTCACGAGCGCGCCGATCCAGGCCTGCGGCAGCTGCTCGCGGAGCGCGCGAATCAGCGGCGTCGTGCAGACCAGGTCGCCGATGTTCTCGCGGCGGATGACCAGGATCCGCGGATGCTTCGGTGACTCAGCCATGACCCGCCGCGCGGCGCGCGATCGCCTCCATCAGAGTTTTCGCGCGGTTTGCGTAGGTGTGCTCGCGCATGACCCGCGCATGCGCCGCCTCCGCGACCGCGCGCGACGCATCGAAGTGGGCCAGATGATGAAGGATTTTCGCCGCGCAGTCGTCCAGCGTCTGGAAGTCCGCCCATTCCGCCCCGGGAACGAAGTCGTCGGCCGCGTGCCGGCGCGCGTCGCTGAGCAGAAACCCGCCGCACGCCGGGATGCCGTAGCAGCGCTCCGGCAATCCCCAGCTGCGCGCCGCGCCATGGTCGGCGGCGGCGCCGATGTTGAGGTTGATCCGGCTCGCCTGGATGAGCGCGACCTGGGCGGCCGGCGCCAGCCCCTCGCTGTCGAAAAGGTGCAGTACGACGCCCGACTGGCCTAGGCGCTCCCGCAGCGCAGCGAGGTACCGGACGCGCTCCGCGTGCTCCCGGTAACGCTCGGCGTTGAGATTGCCGATGAAGGACACTGCGTAGCGATAGGCGGCCGGATCGCGCAGGCTCTCCAGCGTGCGCCCGCCGAGATGATAGTGGCGTGTCCAGGCAGCATTGGGCAGGTACAGCGCCTCGGTGCCGAAGCGCTCGGCATCCTGCAGCGAATGCGAGGCATACACGTCGAGCAGCCGCAGGGCACGAACGGATCCGAGGCGGTAGTCCCGAACCCCCTTGTGCCACGGCGCGTCGCGATCGAGTCCGACCACCGGGACCCTTGCCGCGTTGAGATGCCGGCGCAGCCGCCAGGTGCTCCACAGCTGGCGCGCCGCGTCGCAGACATCGACGAGCGCCGCATCGACGCGCAACTCCCGCGGTGTCGATGCGCCCGGTCGCCAGCGCTGAAACTCGCACCCCGCTTCGGCGAGCGCCTCCTCGAGCGGCGCAAACGGCTTGCGGGTGCCGATCAGCAGGCGCATCACGCCGTTGCTTCCCGCCAGAGCCCGCGTTGCCGCAGTGCCTCGACGAGCCGCGCGACGCGGGCCGCAAACGCCGCGTTCGAGAACCGCTCGGCGTGCTCGCGCGCCGCGCGCGCATCGACCGTGAAACGCTGCGCCGCCAGGCGCCCGAGCAGCGCGGCAAACGCCGCCCCGCCGTCGTGCCGGGGATCCGCGTAGAACAGCCCGGTCGCCTCCGGCACGACGGTCTCGGTAAAGGGAGGCGCCGCCACGGCGAGCACCGGGACGCCGCAGGCCTGCGCCTCGAGGACGTTCAAGCCGAGCGCTTCCTTTTCCGGCAGACCGGTGAGCAGATAGTCGATCCTTGCATAGGCCGCACCCACGTCACCCTGGGTTCCCCAAAACCGCACCCGCTCGCGGATCGGCGCCAGCGCAGCGCGCAGGTCGCGCACCGTCGCGTAACCGCCGCTGCCGAAAATCTCGAGGTGAAATTCCGGAAAGCGCGCCAAGACTGGCGCCAGGTGCCTGAACAGCAGGGGAAACTGCTTGATCGGCGTCAGCCGGGACACGATCCCGAGCGCGACGCCCGGCCGGGGCGCGAAGCGCGCCGGACGCCGCACGCGCTGCACGGCCGGATACGCGATGGACAGCAACCGGTCGCGCAGCTTGCGCGGATCCCAGTCGTAGACGCTCTGGCGATAGAGTGGCGTGCTCGCATCGCCGCGCCGCCCGCCCAGGTCGGCGATGCCGTACAGCGGCTCGGCATGGACGGCCTGCAGGCCGCGGGCGCGCAGGCTGTCGGCAACATGCTGAGACACGGGCACGATGAAATCGTAGTCGCGGAGCGCTTCGGGGTCGCGGTCGTACCAAGGCATGTGCGCGATCGCAATGGCGCTCGCGCCGGCTCGATGCAGGACCTCGAGCGCAGGGCCGCGCAGCGGCGTGTGAAACACGACGCTGGCGCCGCGCAGGTCGGCGAAGCGGCGCTCGAGTTCGGCCGTCGTCACCGGAACGATCGTTGCGCTGGAAGGCAGGCGCGCGCTCCAGTGGCTGGCCGCAGGATGAGCAAACAGCACGCTGCGGATGCCGAGCGAGTCGAGGGCGCGCGCAAAGAATCCCGTATAGACCTCGCCGCCGCCGACGCCGCGCTGCAGGTTGACCTGATGGCAGACGGGATTCACGGGCGCGGCGCGGTCACGCCAGACCGATCAGCGACTTGAGGTAATTGCGCGCGATGCGCCGGCGCTGCGCCACCTCGGTCGCGTTCCTCCACAGGAGCGCAAGCACGCCGTCGCGGCGCGCGCGGCGCAGGCGTTCGCGGCGGGCCGGCGCGCCGGACAGTTGCCGGATCTTGTGAAAGATCGACAGCCCGCCGTCCACCAGCTGCCAGCGCAGGAGGCGCTGCAGCTCGGGGTCGTCCGCTACGGACTGCGCGAGCCCGGCCAGCACGCGCGCGTTGTGCGCGGCGCTGTCGATGATCGATTGGAGGCGGCGGTCGGCGTCCTGGGGCGCGTAGCGGCGCACGCGCTGCCGGTAACGGTAGCCGGGCGTCGGGTCGTAGGCGACGCGCTCCGCGAGGAGCAGCGCGCGCGTCGTCCAGGGCACGTCCTCGTGGATGAGTCCCGGCTCGAAGCGCATCGCGTGCCGCTCGATCCAGGCGCGTCGGTAAACGTGCATCCAGACCATGTGCAGCAGCGTTCGGGCGCGCAACCGGTGGCGCAGCAGGTCCCGGCCCCTCACGACCCCGGCCGGAGGCTCGTCGGTGTAGACCGGATAATCGTCGCGCCGGCCCTCGAAGTGGTAGGTCGCGTTGCCGACCGCCATGTCGAGCGCGTGCGCTTCGCACAGCGCGGCCAGCCGGCCATAATAGCCGGCCTCGTAATAGTCGTCGGAATCCACGAAGCCGAGATAGTGCCCGCGGGCTACCGCGATGCCGGCGTTGCGCGCCGCGGACAACCCGCCGTTCGGCTGGCGGACGACGCGCGCGTGGGGGCGCTGGCGCACCCAGTCGGCGAGAATCGCCGGGCCGTCGTCCGTCGAGCCGTCGTCCACGAGGATGACTTCGGTCGTCTCCGTCGGCTCGGTTGCCAGGCTCTCGAGGCAGCGCGGCAGGAACGGCGCGACGTTGTAGACCGGCACGACCAGCGACAGTTGCGGCGCGACCATGTGAGAAAATCACCCCGAAGCCGGGCTCTGGTGCAGGACGGCCTGCCGCAACCCGACGGATTTCATGGCGGACCTTCAGAATGATACCGGGGAACGCGCGTTCGCGTGCGGCGCAAGGTCTTGGGGGGCGGGTGTGGGCCGGCGGCAGCGAGGGGGACGATGAGCGCTCCTGATCGGCCGGCCGCGCTGGACTGGACCCGGATCAGCGACGACCCGAACAACCGGGACGCGCAGCGCGCCGTGCAGAGCCATCTCGCGGCTGCTCGCCGCGTGCACACGGACTGCGGCCTGCTGGAATTCGTCGAACGCGAACTGGACGGCCGCACGGTGCTCGATATCGGGGTGGTGTCGCACAGCGCGCGCTACTTCGATCAGCCCGACTGGCGCCACGGGCGGATCGCGCGGCGGGCGTCGCGCTGCGTCGGCATCGATATTCTGGCACCGCTGGTCGACGAGCTGCGGCAGCGGGGATTCGACGTGCGCTGCGTGGACGCGACCTCCGATGCGGACATCGGCGAGCGCTTCGAGCGCGTGTTCATCGGTGACGTCCTCGAACACGTGGACAACATGGTGGCGCTGCTGCGCTTTGCCGCGCGGCACCTCGCGCCCGGCGGGCGCATTCTCGCCACGACGCCGAACCCGTTCAGCCGCAAGTTCTTCCGCCGCTTCCGGCGCGAGGGCACGGCGATCGTGAATCTCGATCACCTGTGCTGGGTCACGCCCACGCAGGCGATGGAACTCGCGCGCCGCGCGGGTCTCGTGCTTTGTGCCTACCACCTCGCGAAGCGGTTCTCGCCGGCGCGGCGCCTGCTGAAGCGGCTCGCCTGGCGCTTCACGCCGGCGGAGTATTCCTTCCCCGATTTCGCCTACGAGTTCAGTCTGCGTGAGTGAGCGAATGGCACTGCAGGCCATTCGCTCGGCGCTGGTGATCAACGTCTCGCGCATCGGCGACACGCTGCTCGCGACGCCGGCCCTGCGCGCGATCGCCCACGCCTGCCCCGAGGCGGAACTCACCTGCCTGGCGCACCCGAAGCGTGCGGAAATCCTCGAGCACCTGCCGTTCGTCGCGCGCGTCGGCCGCGTCGACAAGCGCATCGCGGGGCTTCGCGGCCGGCTGCCCGGCGCGCGCTACGATCTGGCTGTCGTCTTCGGCTTCGACCGGCCGCTCGTCGAGTATGCGCTGCGCGTGGCGCGACGCGTCGTGGCCTTTCGGCAGGGCGATGCGGCCCTCGATGCGCGCCTCGATCCGGCGGTCGCCGAACCCGCGGCCTTCAGCCGCCACGCGGTCTTCATGCGGCTCGCACTGCTCGAGCCGCTCGGGATCCGCGACGCCGGGCTGCGTCTTGCGTACCGCGTGACGGAGGCCGAGCGCGCCTGGGCCCGGGCAACGCTCGCGACAGCGAAACCAGGCGCTGGGCCCTTGATCGGGCTTCAGGTCGCGAGCTTTCCGACGAAGGCGTTTCGCGACTGGCCGGTGGAGAGCTTCGCCGAGCTCGCGCGGCGGCTGCGGGCGCGCTGGCCGCAGGCGCACTTCCTGATCTTCGGCGGCGGCGAGGAGCGCGAGCGCACCGCGTGGCTGGCGGCGCAGCTCGGCGCGGCGGCGACCTGTTTCGCGGGACAGCTGACGCTGCGGCAGACGGGCGCGCTGATGAGCCAGACGCATCTCTACGTCGGCGTCGACACCGGCCCGACGCACATCATGGGGTGCTTCGACATCCCGATGGTCGCGATGTACCACTGCCACTCGCCGAGCCGCTTGCTCGGGCCGCTCGAGCATCCGTGCTTCTATCCCGTGGATCATCCGCACCCGCACCCTTGCCCGGAGACGACGCCGATGGCCGCGATCAGCGTGGAGACGGTATGCACGGCGGCCGAGCGCGCGCTCGCCGAGCACCCGCCGCGCGCATGAGATTCGGATTCGTGGTCACCAACCTGGCAGGCGGTGGCGCGGAGCGGGCGGTGCTGAACATCGCGGCCACGCTGGGCGGCCGTGGGCACCGCAGTGACGTGATTCTCCTGGAGCACCTCGTCACGCACGAGGTGCCGCCCGGGCTGCAGGTGCATGGCCTGGGCGAGCCGGGCCGCGCCGTGAGCAAGGG
Source organism: Betaproteobacteria bacterium UBA6904 (assembly GCA_002451175.1). Lineage (GTDB taxonomy): Bacteria > Pseudomonadota > Gammaproteobacteria > Burkholderiales > SG8-39 > 2-02-FULL-66-14. Next base: position 29,986 of record DKBI01000143.1, on the reverse strand, counting down.
CTGGCTCGGCCGGCGCGCCGCCGCGCATCGCCTCGCGAAGTTGCACGATCGGCTTGCGAGGGAGCAGCGGTTCGATCTCGTGGTCTCCACGCTGCCCTTTGCCGACGAGGTGGCGACCGGCGCGCGGCTGCCGCGGCACTGGTGCCGGATCGCGAACACGTTGTCGGAGGAAATCGCGCGGCTACGCACCGCGCGCGCAACCAAGGCGGCGCGGCGGCTCGCGCGCTATCGAAAACTGTACGCGGCGCGACCGCTGATCGCCGTCTCGGACGGCGTGGCAGGCGATCTGCGCGGGGCCATCGGCCTCACGCGCGCGCGCATCGAGGTGATCCCGAATCCATTCGACGGCGATTCCCTGCGCGCCCAAGCCGCTGCTCCGGCCGCGCTGCCGCCACGCCCCTACCTGATCCACGTCGGCCGGTTCTCCGCACAGAAGCGGCACGACGTGTTGCTCGATGCGTTTGCGAAACAGGACGGACGTTTCGGACTCGTGCTCCTCGCGGACCCGTCGCCCGCGCTCGAGGCCCTGATCGCCGAGCGCGGACTCGGTCAGCGGGTACACGTGGCCGGATTTCAGAAGAACCCCTACCCCTGGATCGCCGGCGCCGAGCTGCTTGCGCTCAGTTCCGATCACGAGGGGCTGCCGAACGTCATCATCGAGGCGCTGCTGCTCGGTGTTCCCGTCGTGAGCACCGATTGCCCCTCGGGGCCGCGCGAGATTCTGGGCGCCGCGCTTCCCCAGTGCCTTGCGCCAGTGGGCGACGCGGCGGCCTTGGGTCGGGCGATGCGCGATGCCCTGGCGGCAAGGCCGGACGTGAGTCGCGTGGACTTGCGGCGCTACGCACAACCCGTCGTCGCGGCGGCCTACGAAGCGCTGGCGCAGGAGGCCGCCTAACGATGTGCGGCATCGTCGGCCTGATCGGGACCCCGTGGCAGGCGAGCGCGCGCGCCGCGCTCGAAACCATTCGCTCGCGCGGGCCCGACGAGCAGCAGCTCTGGCACGACGGCGAGGCCGTGCTCGGCAACACGCGCCTGGCGGTCATCGATCCGGCCGGCGGCCATCAGCCGATGCACTCCGCCGACGGGCGCTATGTGCTCGTGCAGAACGGCGAGATCTACAACTTCTGCGAATTGCGCGCCGAGCTGGAAGCGCTCGGGCACGTGTTCGCGACGCGCTCGGACACCGAGGTCCTGCTGCACGGCTACGCGGCCTGGGGCGAGGCGCTGCCGGAGCGCCTGGACGGCATGTTTGCCCTTGCCGTCTGGGACCGCAGGGAGCGGTCGCTGTTCATTGCGCGCGATCGCATGGGCGTCAAGCCGCTGTTCTACTCGACACGCAGGGGCTTCGCTTTCGCCTCGACGCTCGAGGCCTTCTTCGCGCTGGAGGGATTCCCGCGAACGCTCGACTACGAGGCGCTGCGCGACTATCTGGCGTTCCAGGTGTGCCTCGCGCCCCAGTCGTTCCTTCGCGACGTGCGTCAGCTGCCGCCGGCGTCGTGGCTGCGCTGGCGAGCCGCCGACGGGCGTATCGAGCAGCGGCGCTACTGGGAGATTCCGCTGCCCGCGGACACCGTGCCGGATCGCGCCGAGATGCTCGCGCGCGTGGACGCCGCGCTGCGCGAGAGCGTGCGCCGGCAGCTCGTGTCCGACGTGCCGCTGGGCGCGTTCCTCTCGGGCGGCATCGACTCGAGCCTGATGGTGCGCTACATGGCCGAAGCAGGCGCCCGGCCGCTGGAAACCTTCACGCTCGCATTCCGCGAAGCGGCGTTCGACGAGACTGCGCACGCGCGGGCCGTTGCCGACGCGTTTGCGTGCCGGCATCACGTCCTGGAGGCGCCGGCGATCGACGCGCCGGCGTTCGTGCGGGCGATTCACGCCCTGGATCAGCCGCTGGCCGACCCCGCGTACGTCATGACGCGCGCGCTGTCGGAGCTGACGCGACAGCACGTCACGGTGGCGATCAGTGGCGACGGCGGGGACGAGCTGTTCGCGGGGTACGCGCGCTTCTCGGACGAGGCGGTGCGGTATCCGCCGCGGCTCGGGCAGGCGAGCGGACGTGCGCTCGTCGACGCCGGCGTGCTGCCGGGGGCGCTGCTGCGGCGCACGCTTTACGGCAGGGAACGGGTCTTCTACCGGCGGGTCGAGGCGGGACCGTGGCGTGCGGGACGCAAGAGCCTCGGGGGTTATCTCGCGCCCGAGGCACTGGCGGCCTGCCGGCCGGAGGCGACGCTGCAGCTCTGGCGCGATCTTGCCGGCGGCATGGACACCGCGAGCCTGATGCGCGCCGATCTATGGACCTACCTGTCGGAGAACTGTCTTGCGAAGGCCGATCGCGCCAGCATGGGGCACGGATTGGAGGTGCGCGTGCCGATGCTCGGCAATGCCGTGCTGGACGCGGTCCTCGGGCTCCCGGCGTCGGCGCATTTCGACGCGCTGGGCGGCAAGGCGCTGCTGAGAACGCTCGCGCAGCGCAGCCTGCCGCAGGCGGTCTGGGACCGGCCGAAGCACGGCTTTTCGGTGCCGCTGCGCGAGCTGTTCAACGGCCCGTGGCGCGCCGCCGCGGAATCGGCGCTCGCGCAGTGCGAGGCGCGCGCGCCGTTTCTGAATGCCGCCGCCGTGCGCGCGCTATGGCGGTCGGCGCTCGCGGGCCGCGGCTCGCGGCGGCTCGCGTACACTTTCGTCGTGCTCCTAATCTGGCTCGAAGCGCATCGGGTCGGGCACTGAGGGCGGCGACGGCCACGGAGGATCGATCATGCGAAGGCGCAGCCGCACCGCGCGGCGCATCAAGAAGCTGCTCTGGCGGGTGCACGTGCCCGGCTGGGTGGACAACCACGGCGTGCTTCTGCCGACCGAGGGGCCGGGCATCTCGGCCGACATCCGCCGGCAGATCTTCTTCAGCGAGTACGAGGACAAGGAAATCGAGATCGTCGCGCGCCGCCTGGCCTCGGACGACGTCGTCATGGAAGTCGGCGCGGGGATCGGCTTCCTCTCGGCCTATTGCGCCAAGCGCATCGGCAGCGACCGCGTGTTCGCCTACGAGGCGAATCCGGCGATGATGGAAGTCATCGCGGCGACCTATCGGGCGAACGGCGTCGCGCCCGATGCCCGCAACGCGCTGCTCGCGCAAGGCGCGGGCAGCCGCGAGTTCCACGTCGAGCCGGAGTTCTGGGCGTCGTCGGCGGTGCAGGGTTCGGCGAGCGCGCAGACGATCCGCGTGCCGCAGGTCGACCTCAACACCGAACTCGCCCGCGTCCGGCCGACCTTCCTCATCGTCGACATCGAGGGGGGCGAGGTCGAGTTCTTCGCCTCCGCGGACCTGTCCACGGTGCGCAAGATCTGCGTCGAGACGCACCCCGGAATCCACGCGAACGATGTGCTCTCGCGCATGCTGGGCGGACTCATCCAGCAGGGATTCGCGCTCGACTTCACGCTGATGCGCAAGAACGTGCTGTACCTCGGCCGGTGAGATAATCGACCTTTCCCGCCGAGCGTCGCCAGGAAGGCTTTCGCCATGGACTTCATCGACCTGAAAACCCAGTACGCCGAAATGCGCGACATCATCAACGCGCGCATCCAGCTGGTGCTCGACCACGGCCAGTACATCCTCGGTCCCGAGGTGCGCGAGTTGGAGGACCGCCTCGCCGCCTACACCGGCGCCAAGCACTGCATCACCGTGGCGAGCGGCACCGAGGCGCTGCTCATCGCGCTGATGGCGCTCGAGATCAAGCCGGGGGACGAGGTGATTACGACGCCATTCACGTTCGCGGCGACCGCGGAGATGGTCGCGCTGCTCGGCGCCAAGCCGGTGTTCGTGGACGTCGAGGAGGACACGGCGAACATCGCGGTGTCGCGGATCGAAGGCGCCATCACGCCGCGCACGCGCGCGATCCTGCCGGTCGCGCTGTACGGCCAGCCCGCGGACATGGACGAGATCAACGCCATCGCCGCGAAGCACCGCCTGCCGGTCATCGAGGACGCGGCGCAGAGCTTCGGCGCGCTCTACAAGGGCCGCAAGAGCTGCAACCTCTCCACCATCGGCTGCACGAGCTTCTTTCCCTCCAAGCCGCTGGGCTGCTATGGCGATGGCGGCGCGATCTTCACCAACGACGACGCGCTCGCCAAGGCGATGCGCGAGATCCGCATCCACGGGCAAGAACGGCGCTACGTGCACACGCGGATCGGCGTCGGCGGGCGCATGGATTCGATCCAGTGCGCGGTGGTGCTGGCCAAGCTCAAGCGCTTCGACTGGGAAATCGAGCGGCGCATCGAGATCGGCAACCGCTACACGACGCTGCTGTCGCGCCACATGACGACGCTGCGCGTGAAGTCCGACCGGACGAGCGTCTACGCGCAGTACACGGTGCGGGCGCGCGACCGGTCGGCCTTCGAGGCGCGCCTCAAGGAGATGGGGGTTCCGACGGCGGTCCACTATCCGGTGGCGATGCACAAACAACCGGCTTACGCGGCGATGTCGGCCGGCACCCTGTGCCCGTCGGCCGAGTTGCTGGCGAGCGAAGTGATCAGCCTGCCGATGCACCCGTATCTCTCCAGCGCCGACCAGGACCGCATCGTCGAAGCCGCTGCGAAGGCGTCGGACCCGCGCAGGACCAAGGGCTGAAGCCGGCATGCTCCTCGTCACGGGCGGCGCCGGATTCATCGGCGGCAATTTCGTGCTCTCGACGCTGGCGCAGGCCGGCGAGCCGATCGTCAATCTCGACAAGCTGACCTACGCGGGCAACCTGCGCAATCTCGAGTCCCTGCGGGGCGATGCCAGGCATCGGTTCGTGCGCGGCGACATCTGCGACCGGGCGCTCGTGGCGAAGCTGCTGGCGGAAGGGCGCCCGCGCGCGGTCGTGCATTTCGCCGCCGAAAGCCATGTCGACCGCTCGATCTACGGGCCCGCCGAGTTCGTGCAGACGAACGTGCTGGGCACCTTCAGCCTGCTCGAGGAAGTGCGCGCCTACTGGTCGGGCCTGGCCGAGCCCGGGCGCCGCGAGTTCCGTTTTCTGCACGTGTCGACCGACGAGGTCTACGGCTCGCTCAGTGCCACCGACCCCGCGTTCACGGAAACCACGCCGTATGCGCCGAATAGCCCGTATAGCGCCTCGAAGGCAGGGTCGGACCACCTCGTGCGGGCCTACCATCACACCTACGGTCTGCCGACGCTGACGACGAACTGCTCGAACAATTACGGTCCCTACCAGTTCCCGGAGAAACTGCTGCCGCTCATGATTCACAACGCGCTCGCCGGCAAGCCGCTGCCGGTGTACGGCGATGGCCAAAACGTGCGCGACTGGCTCTACGTGCTCGATCACTGCGCGGCGATTCGCGAGGTACTCGCACGCGGCCGGCCAGGCGAAACCTACAACATCGGCGGCAATTGCGAGATGAAGAATCTGGACGTCGTGAAGACGCTCTGCGCGCTGCTCGACGAGGCGCGGCCGCGGGCGAGCGGGCGGTACGCGGACCTCGTCACGTTCGTCACCGATCGTCCGGGGCACGACCGGCGCTATGCGATGGACATTGCGAAGATCCGCCGCGAGCTGAGCTGGCAGCCGGCCGAGAGCTTCGAGTCGGGGCTGAAGAAGACGGTGCGCTGGTATCTCGATCACCAGGACTGGGTGGGCGAGGTGACCAGCGGCGCCTATCGCAACTGGGTCGAGACCAATTACGCCGTTCGAGGCAGCGCATGAAAGGCATCGTCCTCGCTGGGGGATCCGGCACGCGGCTGCATCCGGTCACGCAGGTCGTCTCCAAGCAGCTGCTGCCGGTGTACNNCTCCACGCCGCAGGACACGCCGCGCTTCCGGGAGCTCCTCGGCGACGGGAGCCAATGGGGCCTGCAGCTTTCGTACGCGGTGCAGCCGAAGCCCGAGGGGCTCGCGCAGGCCTTCGTGATCGGCCGCGCTTTCGTCGGCACCGATCGCGTGGCGCTGGTCCTCGGCGACAATATCTTTTACGGCCACGAGCTGACGGGGCTGCTGGGGCGCGCTGCGGCGCGCGAGCAGGGCGCCACGGTGTTCGCCTATCCGGTCACCGACCCGCAGCGCTACGGGGTGGTGGAGTTCGATCATGCCGGAAAGGCGGTGAGCCTCGAAGAAAAGCCCGCCCAGCCCAAGTCGCGCTATGCCGTGTCGGGGCTTTATTTCTACGACAACCGGGTGCTGGAAGTGGCGGCGAATTTGACGCCCTCGCCGCGCGGCGAGCTGGANNGAGATCACCGACGTCAACCGCCAGTACCTCGCCTGGGGCGAGCTCGAGGTGCTGACGATGGGCCGCGGCTTCGCCTGGCTCGACACGGGCACGCACGGCTCGCTGCTCGAGGCGGCGCAGTTCATCGAGACGATCGAAAAGCGCCANNGTGTTCGGCGACGCGCGCGGCTTTTTCTTCGAGTCCTACAACCGGCGCGCCTTTGCCGCGGCGACCGGGCTCGACCTCGAGTTCGTGCAGGACAACCACTCGCGCTCCGCGAAGAACGTGCTGCGCGGCCTGCACTACCAGCTCGAGCAGCCGCAGGGCAAGCTGGTGCGCGTCACGCTCGGCGCGATCTGGGACGTGGCGGTGGACCTGCGGCGCAGCTCGCCGCATTTCGGCCGCTGGGTGGCGTTCGAACTGTCGGCGGAAGCGAAGAACATGGCGTGGATCCCGGCGGGATTCGCGCACGGCTTTCTGGTGACCTCGGAGGCCGCGGAAGTGCAGTACAAGACCACGGACTACTACGCCCCGGCGCACGAGCGTGCGGTGCGCTGGAACGACCCGGTGCTCGCGATCGCCTGGCCGCTGGCCGGCGAGCCGCTGCTCTCGGCGAAGGACCGCGAGGCGCGGCCGCTGGCGGAAGCCGAAACGTTCGCTTGAGGATCCTTCTCACAGGCCGCAACGGCCAGGTCGGCTGGGAGCTCGAGCGCTCGCTCGCGCCGCTGGGAGAGGTCGTCGCCACCGACCACGCCACGCTCGACCTCGCGGATCCCGATGCGATCCGCCGGGTGACGCGCGAGGTGAAGCCGGCGGTCATCGTCAACGCAGGGGCCTACACGGCGGTGGACAAGGCCGAATCGGAGCCCGAGTTGGCGATGCGGATCAACGGCGTCGCGCCCGGGATTCTCGCCGAGGAAGCGAAGCGGCTCGGCGCGCTGCTGGTGCACTATTCGACCGACTACGTGTTCGACGGCACGAAGCGAGAACCGTACACGGAAGAGGACGTGCCGAATCCGATCAATGTATATGGGCGCAGCAAACTCGAGGGAGAGCGGGCGGTTGCGGCCGCAGGCGGGCGCTGGCTTGTCCTGCGGACGAGCTGGGTGTACGCGGCGCGGGGCACCAACTTCCTGCGCACCATGCTAAGGCTGGCCCGTGAGCGCGAGGTCTTGCGGGTGGTTGACGACCAGCTCGGCGCGCCGACGTGGGCACGCAATATCGCGGACGCGACGGCCCACTTGGTTGCCGCCACGAGCGGGCCGGGCGCGGTCGCGGCAGTCGGAACCTATAACCTTTGCGCCCGCGGCGGAACGAGCTGGTGTGGCTTTGCCAAGGCCATTTTCTCGTCAACGGTGCGGGCGCCCCGCGTTGAGGCAATCTTGACCCGCGAGTATCCCACTGCGGCGACGCGACCCCTCAACTCACGGTTGTCTACGCAGCGCTTGCAGCAACGCACGGGCCTCGCGCTCCCGCCATGGCAGTCCGGGGTTCGACTGTGTCTCGCCGATTTGGGCCACGATTGAGCACGGATAGCGGACAGCAGCGACGTCGCGGTCTCGAGGACTTGCGGCGCGGTCTGCTCGCGTTCGAGCTGTGGGGCTACCTTGGCTGGCACGATATCCGGCAGCGCTACCGCCGCTCGCTGCTCGGGCCGTTCTGGCTTACGTTGAGCACCGCAATCTTCGTCGGCGCGATCGGCTTTCTCTACGCCAAGTTCTTCGGCCAGCCGCTGGCGCGCTTCCTGCCGTTCGTGGCCATCGGCTTCATCGTTTGGGTGATGATCCAGACTTCGGTCACCGAAGCCTGCACGGTATTCATTGACGCAGAATCGGTGATCAAGCAGATCCGGATGCCGTTCAGCGCGCACGTCAGCCGGATGCTGTTTCGAAACGTCGTCATCTTCCTTCACAATTTCGCGATCGTGCCGGTGGTGATGCTCGCAGTGGGGTTGTCCTTCCGATGGGCGCTGCTGATCCTGCCCGTGTCGCTCCTGTTGCTGGCGTGGAACTGCTTCTGGGTCGCACTGGTGCTCGCGACCGTGTGCACGCGTTTCCGGGACATCCCGCCCATCGTGACGAGTCTTCTGCAGCTGGTGTTCTTCGTCTCGCCCGTCATCTGGCTGCCAGAGATTCTCGGCAACCGGGGCTGGGTCGCTGAATTCAATCCGGTGCACCATTTCATGGAACTCTTCCGCGCACCGGCGCTCGACGGTCGGGTTCCGCTTTCCTCGCTCGGCGTAGCGCTGGCGATTGCGCTGGCGGGCACGGCATTGGCGTTCGCTGTGTTCGCGCGTTTTCGCCATCGCTTGGCTTACTGGCTTTGACGATGGCGCACATCATCGCCCGCGACGTGGTGGTGCAGTTCCCGATCTACGACACCGCGCATCGTTCGTTGAAGAAGCAGCTCATCCATGCCACCACCGGGGGACGCATTGCGCGGGAATCGGGCGATCGGGTGACGGTACGAGCATTGGATGGGGTTTCGTTCGAGATCCGAGCTGGGGACCGGGTGGGGCTCATGGGTCGTAACGGTGCCGGGAAGACGACGCTGCTGCGTATGCTGGCCGGAATCTATGAACCGGTTGGCGGTGCGCTGGACGTGGATGGGCGGACGGCGACTCTGCTGGAGCTGTTTGTCGGCGTAGACCTCGACGCCACCGGCTACGAGAACATCATGCTGCGCGGGTTGTACTTGGGGTTGAGCCGGGAGGAGATTCGCTCTCGGGCCGATGAGATTGCAGAATTCACCGGCCTTGGGGACTACCTGAATATGCCGGTGAGGACGTATTCGAGCGGCATGCAGCTTCGGCTGGCGTTCGCCGTATCCACCGCGGTGGACGCCGACATCGTCCTCATGGATGAGTGGCTGAGCGTCGGCGACGCCGAATTTCGACCCAAGGCGCGTCGCCGCATGGAGGAATTGATGAAACGATCGAGCATTCTGGTCTTTGCGTCGCACGATCGCGCACTGATAGGGGAGTTCTGCAATCGCGTGTTTTGGCTGGAGCAAGGCGCAATCAGCGAGGGTGACCCGAAGGCGCCGAGGAACTGAACCATCACGACGCGCGTCGCCTGCAGTTCGACACGAATACTTTGCAGTCTGGGCGAGGCGCTTCCGGCCCGATCAATTCACGCCAGCGCGCTCATTGACCGGTTCGAAATGTCGCGAGCGGAGCCGCCGGGGCGCTGCTCCGCATTGGCGAACACGCTCGCAATGATGGTAATGGCCTGTGGCCCGCGACGGGCAGGCCGGGGCCGGCTCAGGGTCCGTGTGCCTGGACCGGATCCGGTGCCTGCTCAGGACCGGACTCCGATTGACGCGCCGCGCTTTCCCGGGCGAGATCAGATGATCGTGCGCCACCAGGTCGCGGCCGCGCGCAGCGGGGCCGTCAGCCGCCACGAGGTCGAATGCCTGAGGGCGTGGACCTCAGCCGCCAGCTCAGCATTCTGCCGGGCCCACTGCGATCGAATCGCCTCGTAAGCGGCGTCGTAGTCATTCAATCGCTGCGTCAACTCGTCCATTACCGCGGAAATCTCCGAGCCGGCAGGCCCGCCGCGGCGCAGACCTTCGTATGCAGGCAACGCCAAGCCCGTCAGCAAGGCGTCTCGCTCCGGCGCATCGCCCCCATGGTGGTGGCGCATCTCGCGTTCAATGAAGCGTTCGATCTCAGCCTGCACGGCGATCTCGGGAACGGCCCACGGCAGTCCAAGAGTGGTCCACGTCTCGCGCATGGCGGATCGCCAATCCGTCAGAAGACTCTCGAAATCCATGAATGCGCGCCTTGCGCCGCGCGTGGCGCGCTCTGCCTCAGAAACGTATCGATACCAAAGGAGATAGCCCTGGGAGAGCGGAATCTGGTCGCGCTGCAACAAGGATCGCGCAACCTCCCGGGGATTCCGGTAGACAATCCAATAGCTGGGCCTGATGTCGAGATCAGCGACGACGTCGTTCCAGACCGGGAGCAAACGGCAGGCGCGCGGGTCCTTGACTGCGATCCGCTCCCCCTTGAGATCACGTTGCAGTATGGCGGCGAGCCTGCTGCCCAGGTCACGGAGCGCGCTCTTGTCGGAGAGGATTTCTGCCGCGGTCCCGGGATGTGCCCATGTGCAATGCACTGCGCGCAAGTACTGCTCGTGCGCTTCGAATACGCCGGCATGTTCCCAGAATCCCTTGGGATTGTCAGCGCGCGGCGCGAGAAGCTGATTACCCAGATCCCATCCAACCAGGTTGGCGAGCCGGGCGGCGACGGAAGTTCCGCTCCGATGCATCCCAAGAATGAGGAGAAGTTGCCTCATGCGGCGCCGTCAACGCACCCTTATGGTTGAGTCCCTCGATCCGCCGCCCGGCGCAGGACTTGCAATCGTGCAGCGTGCCATCCGCACAATGTATGACGGAGTGCCCCGCCTGTCACTGAACAAGGGAGAGCCGTCCACGTCGTCGATGCCCCATCCGATCCGCTCAACGGATTCGCGCTACGCATGCCGGATCGCGCGGGCCGGTGTGAATCCTTCGAGAAACTGCGCCATCCGGGGCCGCTGCGTCTGCAGGCAACCAAACAGGTGGGTCGGCTTGATGCGTCCCGCCTGCAATTCCCGCTCATCCCGCGCATGCACGCGGTCGATGAAGGCGCGGTCCCATTCTCGGTTGGGGTCGAAATTGGGTCCAAAGGAACGGTCGATGAACGGGTCGATGACATTGCCGAACGGGAGGAACACCTCGAAGTGAAAGCGCTCGACGAGCAGCGGCAGAATATCCTGCGCCCGGACGCCCTCGAAACCCGAGACCGAGCAATCCCAGTCCAAGAACACGTCCTCGTGCCTTCGCAGCTGACGGTTATGGCGGTACGGCTTCGGCAGCTCGCGCCAGAACTCCTGCACGATCGCGAGGGCCTCCGGCCAGCGCTGGTGGCCGTTGCGCCCAATCATGTCGGAGATGATGAACCGTCCGTTCCGACCAATTGCGTCCGCAACGGATGCGAAGAGGTGCTCCAATTCGAGGACGTGGTGCAGCGACTGATTGGCGATCACCGCATCATAGGCCCCGGCCGGCCGCCAGGAGTTGAAGTCGGATTCGAGGAACGCGAGCTGCGTGGCGACCCCCTGCTGCCGGGCGGCCAGCCTGCCGCGTTCGAGCATCGAGGGGTTCAGATCGAGGCACTCGATGACGAAATCACTGCGGCCCCGCGCGCGCAGCAAGGCGGCGATGCGAATTTCCGTGTCGCAGTTGCCGGCGCCGATGCTGAGGAATCGGCCGGAGCGTCCTGCCGGCATGCTGCGTTCCAGATGGTTGGCGAAGAAGTCGTCCGGACCGCAAAAGCCGAACTGCCGGGCCTTGGGCAGGAGATATGCGTTGGACCAATAGTGGTAAATCGGCGGGAGGTCATGAACTTCCGTGACGTTCGCGTAATTGGCCTTTTCCTGCGCCACCTTGAACAGATAGACCAGCGGTTGCGCAAATCGCATCCGGCGTCCGGGAACCGACAGCCAGGCCAGGAACCGCTTGGCGTAGGGCAGCAGGCCGAGTTGGCGCAGCGAGGTCTTCGTAGCCGCGAGAATGGGCGCAAGAACCTGCATCAGCCGGGCCGCTTGACGCGCATAGCCGAGGGCGATGCGTCGAAAGCGGGCAACTCACGCTGCGCGCGGTCGTAGTCCTCGGGAACGCCGATATCGACAAAGAACGCCTCCGAGAAATAGGCGCGCGGCGCCAAGGCCGCGCAGTGTCGTTGCAGCAGGTCGGTCTCCAGGCTGAATCTTCCGGACAATCCGAACTTCGCGAAGACGCTGGGTCGAAGCAGATACACGCCGGCGTTGATCCATCCCTCACCCCCGCGTCCTTTTTCGACAAAACCGCGCACCCGATCTTCCTCCACCACCACGGTGCCGTAGCGCGCCGCGTCCGGAACCCGGGTCAGGACGATTGCCGCATCCGATGGCGACTGTCCGTACCAGCGTAGGAGCGCCGCGTAGTCCAAGGCGAGGTAGGTGTCGCCATTCTGCACAAGCACCGGATCGTCGCTTCCGCCCACGGCGCTCGCGGTGGCGCCGCCCGTGTCGAGGGGTTCGTTTTCCACCACGTAGGTCAGCACGGCTTGCCGGTAGGTGTGGCCGAAATGCGAACGGATCCGCTCGGCGCGATGGCCGAGCGCCAACGTAATCTGCGTCATGCCGCCCGCAATCAGGCGGTCGAGCACGTAGCTGAGGAACGGCCGCCCAGCGACGGGCGCCATCGGCTTGGGCAGGCCGGGGACGCGCTGCTGCAGCCGGGTGCCGAGCCCACCCGCGAGCACGATCGCTCTCATGCGCGCAATGTTGCGTGCCTCAGTGCGACCGCCGTGGGCCGGCGCGTCACCTCAGATTCTCCACGCCTGGCAGCCGTTCTTGGTGAAGTGGCAGTTGCTGACCTCGCCCTCGAAGCGCTGCAGGCAGCGAATCACGTCGGCGCGGTGCCTCGGCGGCACGAGGAACATCATGAAACCGCCGCCTCCGGCGCCCGACACCTTGCCGGCCATGGCGCCCGCGCTGATGGCCGCATCGTAAATCGCCTCGATGTCCGCGTTGGAAACGGTGGCGGCCGACTGCTTCTTGCTCGCCCACCCCATGCGCATCGATTCGACGATGCCCGCGAAGTCGCCCTTGAGCAGGCACTCCTTCATCACCAGGGCTTCGCGCTTGATGCCGTGCATGGCCGTTACGGCGCTCTCGATTCCAGACCGCACATTGCTGCTCTGGTCGGCGATGATCCGGGCCGATTCGCGCGACACACCCGTATAGAACAGCACCAGCGATGCCTCCAATTCGCACAGGATCCAGTTCTTGATGCGCAGCGGATTGACGACGGCGCGCTCGCCGGCATAGAACTCCATGAAATTGAAACCGCCGAACGTGGCCGAATACTGATCCTGCCGCCCGCCCTGCAGTCCGCAGTCCACCCGTTCGATCCGGTAGGCCAGCCTGGCGATCTCGTAGTCGTCCAGCGGCAGGTTGAGCAGCTCGACGAACGCCTTGACCATCGCCACCACCAACGTCGAGGACGCGCCCAAGCCGGAGCCCGCCGGCGCATCGCAGAACGTGCACAGTTCCAGTGGAATCGGCCGCCCGTCGCCGTAGCCCTGAACGATTGCGTTGTAGACCGCCTTGTGCAGGTCGAGGGTGCCGTCCAGCGCGAGCTGCGGCGCGGCGTCGCTGGTGGCTTCCACCTGCCGGTCGGTGGAGACAAAGCGCGCGAGCGGTTCCCGCAGCGGGCGGATGACGGCGTAAGCATAGCGATCGATGGTTCCGTTCAGCACGTAGCCACCATGCAGGTCGCAGTACGGGGACACGTCGGTGCCGCCGCCCGCCAGGCCGAGGCGCAGTGGCGCGCGCGCCCGGACGGTGAGTTCGCCGGTCATCGGGTGAGATGCCGCTGGCCCGCGCGCACGCGCGCCCGCCAATACTCGAGCAGATCCCCCATCGTCCGCTCAAAGGGTATTTCCGGCTGCCATCCCGTGACCGCCCTGAACTTGGCCGTGTTTGGAACCTGCAGGTCGGCGTCGATCGGCCGCAGCCGGTCGGGATCGACTTCGACGCGGATGTCCCTGGCCGTCGACAGCGCAAGCAACGTGTCCAGCATTTCACGCACGGTGCAGGTATAGGTCCCGCCGATGTTGTAGTAGGCGCCCGGGACCGGGTTCACCGTAACCAGCAGGTAGTAGGCGCGAACTGCATCGCGCACGTCCGCGAATGTACGCAGGGAATCCAGATTGCCCACCCGGACCACCGGCGGAATCTGCGCGGCCTCGATCATCGCAATCTGCTTGGCGAATGTGGATTCCGCAAACACGTCGCCACGCCGCGGCCCCGTGTGGGTGAACATGCGCGTCGTCATCACCGTCATGCCGTAGGCTTCCGCGTAGAAGCGACCGATCAGGTCGGTTCCGACCTTGGAAATGGCGTAGGGCGACGCCGGGTGGAACGAACATTCCTCGTCGATCGGCAGTTTGTCCCGCGGCACGCGGCCGAACACTTCCGAGGACGCGCAGACGTGCGTAACCGCTGCAATGCCGTTGCGCCGCAGCGCCTCGAGCACGCGGGCGGTTCCCTGCACGTTCGTCTCGAGCGTATCCAGCGGGGCATCGAAACTGGTCTTCGGATAGCTCTGCGCCGCGAGGTGGAATACGAAATCGGGTCTTGACTGGCGTACGGCCTGATCGATCGAGATGTCGTCGCGCAGGTCGCCGTAGAGCAAGCGGACCCGGTCCCTCCCGTTGATACGCGGCAGGAGGTGCGACAGGTTGTCGAGGGGACTTCTCCAGCGGCAAAGTCCGTCGATCTCCCAGTCGGTGTGCTCCAGCAGATAGTCGGCGAGATGCGATCCCACCATGCCGGTGACGCCCGTGATCAAGGCTCGTTTGCGCATAGGGCTCGAATTCAAGCGGTTCCAAACTCCTTTCGTACGGCGTCGCGCATCGTGCACGGCAGGCGACCCAGCAACTGCGCCAGTCGCGGTGATGCCATGCGGATGACGCGAGGGCGATTGTGGAAGAACTGCGCCTCTGGCTCAACCGCGGTGAATTTGAGCCGAGGCAGCGCGCCTTCCTTCAGCAGGCTCGCGCAGTCGATGCGCGACAGAATTTCCGGGCCGCCGACGTTGATCGCGAACCCGTCCACCGCATTCCAGCGTCGAGCCAGCGCCAGGATTGCCTCGACCACCTCCTCGCGATGCACGACGGCCCGGTAAAAGGGGTGAAAGATCTCGGCCGACTCTCCCCGCGCCGCGCAATCGCGCAGGTACCGGGTGAACTTGTCCTCGGCCGAGAAGACGTACGAGAGCCGCAGCGATTTGACGCGCGGATGGCTCGCGAAGCGTTCTTCGACCGCAGACTTCATTTCCGCGTAATCACCTGCCGGGCGGCAGTCCGCCGATTCGTCAAATGCGCCGTCGCGCTCGCCATAGACGGTGTCGCTCGAAAGAAAGATCAGCCGGGCCCCCGTCTGCAGCGCGTTCTCCATGAAGGCGCTCGTGCCTTCGACATTCAGCGCCCATGCTCGAGACCGGTCGCTCGCGCATGCATCCGGCGCGGAGATGCCCGCCGTGAGCGCGATGATGTCGTCCGTTCCGAGCCGCGCGTAGTCGAACTCGTCTGCCCGCAGCAGGTCCAGCCTCAAGAGGTCGCCTCCCCGCGACGACGTTCCGAGCGTCGGCATCCGGGCCGTTGCCACCTCGACAATCCTGGCGCCGATGTATCCCGTGGCGCCGACCACGACCAGTCTCACGGGCATGCGCGGTTTGCTAATTGGATGGGCACATCTTAGCTGACTTCACCCCGCACGCGGGCGTGCCGCCTTGCAGGCACCCGGATTCGCGATTACGCTCGCGCCGACACCGATGACGCGCAACGAGAGCTCGGGATTGGACCGCGGGAGCGGCGTTACGCGAACGCGATGGTGGCGTGCATTGCCGCATTACCTGCGCGCGAGCATGTTGAGATTGGTTCTGCGCGACCTGTACTACCGCGTGCCGATGCCCGTGCCGGCGCGCTGGGCGATACGCAATGCGGCCCTCCGCTTCCGCGCGTTGACCGCGGTACGCGTACCGTCGGGTGGAGCGGGCGTGATGGGTCCTTGGTCGGCTGCGCTGGCTGCGTCGCGGCGCGTTCTGCCGGAGAGTGCCGAGGTTCGTGACCTCCTGCGCGATCCGAGGCGGCTGGTGGAGCACGCGCTTCCCGCTCCTGCAGAACCGGTGGTCTCGGTGATCATTCCCGTACACGGCAAGCTCGAATACACGGTCGCTTGCCTGCTGTCGATCCGGCGCAATGCGCCGTCGGTGGCAATCGAGGTCGTCGTCGTCGACGATGCCTCCGCCGACGCGACGGAGGACGTGCTCCGGCGATGGCCCGGGCTGCGCTACGTGCGCAATGCCGAGAACCTCGGGTTCATTGGGGCGTGCAATCGTGGCGCCGAACTGGCCGCGGGCCGGTATGTCTGTTTTCTCAACAACGACACCAGTGTGCTGCGCGGCTGGCTCGACGAGCTTTGCGCAACGTTCATGCGGGTGCCGGATGCGGGATTGGTTGGGTCGAAACTGGTGTACCCCAGCGGCAAACTGCAGGAATCGGGCGGGATCCTGTGGCGCGACGGGTCGGCGTGGAATTACGGACACCTGGATCACCCGGATCATCCGCGGACCAGCTACCTTCGGGACGTCGACTACGTCTCCGCCGCCAGCATCATGGTGCCCAAGGCGTTGTTTGCGGCACTTGGCGGATTCGATGCGCGTTTCCGTCCAGCCTACTACGAGGATTCCGACCTCGCGTTCCGCATCCGGGAGGAGGGCAGGCGGGTACTGGTGCAGCCGGCCTCGATGGTGGTGCATTACGAAGGCATCACCTCTGGCCGGGCGCCGACCGATCCGGTAAAACGGTTCCAGCAGAGCAACCGCAACAAGTTCTTCGAGCGCTGGAAGGCCGTGCTGGCACGGCACCGGCAGAACGGCGATGCGCCGGAGCTCGAGAAGGAGCGCCTGGTCAAACGGCGCCTGCTGATGGTCGATGCGCACACGCCGCTCCCCGACCAGGATGCGGGCTCGGTGACTGCCGATTACTTCATCCGCATCTTCCAGGCGCTTGGCTACAAGGTCACGTTCGCGCCCGAGAATCTGCGTTTCCATGGTGAGTACAGCCAGCGGTTGCAGCGCTCGGGGGTGGAGTGCTTGTATTACCCGTTCGACAACGACGTTCGCGACGTGCTGCGCCGGCGCGGCCGGGAGTTCGACCTGGTGTTCGTGGCGCGTCCCTACGTCGCCGACCGGATCCTGCCCGTCGTGCGCAAGCGCTGCCCCCAGGCGAAGCTGATCTACAACACGGTCGATCTGCATTACATCCGTGAATTGCGCCAGGCGGATATGGAGCGCAACCCGGCGCTCGCCCGGCACGCACTGCAGACCCGACGGCAGGAGCTGGGCGTGATCGGCGCCGTGGACTGCAGCATCGTGCTGAGCGAGGCCGAGCGCACCCTGCTGCACCGGGAGTTGCCGCACGCACGGATCGAGGTCATTCCGCTGATCCACGAGGAGGAGCCGCCAGGGCTGCCGTTTGCCGATCGTCGAGGATTGCTGTTCATCGGTGGCGGACAGCACCCACCGAATCTCGACGCCGTGATGCACTTCGTCGCTGACACGCTGCCCGTGCTGCGCGTCAGGGACTGCGAGCATGCGCTCACCGTCATTGGCAACCAGCCGCCGGAGATTCATGCGCTCGCGGCCGCGGACGTGTGCGTGCTGGGCCATGTTCCCGACATCGCCCCCCACTTTCAGCGCGCCCGCTGCATGGTCGTGCCGCTGCGCTATGGCGCCGGCGTCAAGGGCAAGATCGGCACCGCGTTCTCTTACGGGCTGCCCGTGGTCTCCACCCGCGTCGGCGTCGAAGGCATGGACCTCGTGGAGGGTCGCGATTACCTGGGCGCGGAGTCTCCGGAGGACTGGGTGCGGCAGATCGGTCGGCTGAGCACGGACGAACCGCTCTGGAGAGCGCTCGCCGAGGCCGGGCGACGCATCGTGCGCGAGCGCTACTCGCCGGCGCGCATCGCCGAGCAGCTGCGCGGCATCATCGAGACCCTGTAGAGCGCAGGTAGCGGAACGCGCTCGCCGCGTGGCGCAGCATGAGCCGCAAATTGCGCCGGCTGGCACGCCGGGCATCGTGAACGATTTCGGCCCTCGGCTGGAAGATGACGCGATGGCCGCCGACCCAAAGCCGCTGGCACAGATCGACGTCTTCGTAGTAGAGGTGGTAGCGCTCGTCGAAGCCGCAGATTCCGGCAAAGCGCTCGCGCTTGATGAGCATGAACATGCCGGCAATCCAGTCCACGTCGACGGGTCCCTCGTCGATCGCGTAATCCGGGCCGCTCGGTGCGCTCACGAGTTTGCGCAGGAGCTGCCCTGCCGTGGGAAAGCGGCGAGCGCTGTCCTCCACGCCGCCCGATGGGCTGCGCACGAGCGGGCCCGCCACGGCCGCTGCCGCGGGAACCAGCACTTCGAGCAGGGCCGGAAACGGATCCGCAGTGAGGCGGATGTCGGGATTGCACACGCAGAAATACGGCGTCGCGCAGCGGCTGAACGCCGCGTTGTGGTTAGCGCCGAAGCCTTTCGCTTCGTCGTTCACCACGACCTCGATCGACGTGTCATCCCGCGCCAGCGCGATCGAATCGCGGCAGTTCTCGGTGAGGACGATGTGCAGATCCCGGCGAGCGAGGCGCCGCAGGTCTTCGCACAAGGCGTTGACGAGCGCGTTCTGACCGTGGCTCACGATGGACACGGTGATCAGCTCGGCGGGCACGTTATCCGGCATGCGATTGGTTTGACGCGGTTGCTTCGAGCGCGGGGCCGGTGAAAAGCACTATTATCAGCCACGGCCATGAAGATACTCGTCACCGGCGCGTCGGGATTCATCGGCGGGACCCTGTGTCCCGTACTTGCTGCGCGCGGCCATGAGGTGCGGGCCCTCAATCGAGGGACCACGGGCGATCTGAGCCGGTTCTCGGAGTGGCCGCGCGCGCTCGAGGGCATCGACGCGGTTGTGCACCTGGCGGCCATTGCCCATGTTCGCGGTACGGACGAGCGGCGCATGCGTGCCGTCAACGTCGATCTTCCTCTTGCGCTGGGGCGCGCCGCTGCGCAAGCTGGCGTCCCGCTGCTCTTCATGAGCAGCGCCAAGGTTCATGGCGAATCGACGGTGGACCGGCCATTCGACGGGTCGAGCCTGCTCGCGCCCGAAGATGCCTATGCCCGAGCCAAGGTCGACGCGGAAACGGGTCTGCGCGCGCTCGAGGGCCTGAACCTTACGGTGATCCGCCCGCCGCTTGTCTACGGGCCCGGGGTGAAGGCGAATTTCATGATCCTGCTGCGCGCCATCGCGCGCGGCTGGCCGTTGCCGTTCGCGGGGGTCGAGAACCGTCGCAGCCTGGTGTCCGCCGCGAACCTCGCCGATGCGGCGGCGCGCTGCGTCGAGGCGCCGGCGGCGATTGGCCGGACTTACCTGGTAAGCGACGGTCCTGCCGTGTCGACACCGGCGCTTTGCCGTGCCCTCGGCGCCGCCCTTGGGGTGCCGACCCGACTGTTTCCATTTCCGAGCGCGCTGCTGGAGCTGGCGCCGCCCATGCGCAAGCTCACGCGATCGCTGGAGCTGGATGGCGGTGCGATCCAGCGCGAACTCGGGTGGCTGCCGCCGCACACCTTCGGAGAGGAATTGCGCAAGACTGCAGCGTGGTACCTCGGCACAGTCTGAGACGCGCCCTGGCTCAGCCCGGGCGGTAGTAACTCTTGTACCAGCGTGCAAACTTCTCGAGCCCGACCTCCAGCGGCGTCGCGGGCGAGAATCCCACGGCCTCGGCGAGTCGCGCAGTGTCCGCGTAGGTGGCTTTCACGTCCCCGGGCTGCATCGGCTGCAGGCGCTTCACGGCCTGCTTGCCCAGCACCTTCTCCAGCGCCGCGATGTAATCCAAGAGGGCCACCGGCTGATGGTTGCCGATGTTGTAGACGCGCCAGGGCGCCCAGCTGCTCGAAGGGTCCGGCGCACTGCGGTCGAACGCGGCGTCAGCGCGAGCCGGTTCGTCGAGCGCGCGCAACGTGCCCTCGACAATGTCGTCGATGTAGGTGAAGTCGCGCTGCATGTCGCCCTGGTTGAAGACGTCGATTGGCCGGCCCTCGAGGATCGCNNCCGTAGACGGTGAAGAAGCGCAGGCCCGTCGTGGGCAGCGCGAACAGGTGGCTGTAGACGTGCGCCATCAGCTCGTTCGACTTCTTCGTCGCCGCGTAGAGGCTCACGGGATGGTCGACGTTGTCGTCCTCGGCCCACGGCAACTTGGCGTTGCCGCCGTAGACGCTCGAGCTCGAGGCGTAGACGAGGTGCCGCGGCGCGTGGCGGCGACAGCACTCGAGCAGGTTGGCGAAGGCGACGAGGTTGGATTGCACGTAGCTCGCCGGGTTCTCGAGCGAGTAGCGCACCCCCGGCTGCGCGGCAAGGTGCAGCACCAGATCGGGGGATTCGGCGCCGAACAGCGCCTCGAGCGAGACGCCGTCCGCGAGGTCGAGGCGCTGGAAGCGAAAGCCGGCCAGTCCCGCGAGCCTCGCCAGCCGCGCCTGCTTCAGCTCCACGGAATAGTAAGGCGACAGGTTGTCCACGCCGATCACCGTGTCGCCGCGCGCGACAAGCCGTTCGGCGCAATGCATGCCGATGAATCCGGCCGCGCCGGTGACGAGCACTTTCATCGGGTCGTGTCCGCGCGCTGCAGCGCGATGAGCTTGGCGTACTTGAGGAAGCTTGCGCCGCAGCCGATCAGGATATGGACGAGGCCCGCCACGCCGTCGAGAAATCCGAGCCGCAGCAGGTAGAACTTGACGAAGCGCACGAGCGGCGAGAGCAGCAGCGCCGCGACCCCGGCGCTGTGTCCGCGGTCGCGCAGCTGCCGGGCCGCCAGCGTGCTGTAGCGGTTCTGCTTTTCCACGTAGCGGCCGAGATCCTCGGCCGATGCGTGCAGCAGGTCCCCCGCGAGCGTTCCCGGCGTCACGGCATGCAGCACCTTTTCATGCACGGCGTCGTCGCTCCAGCGCGCCTCGCGCCGATCGAACAGGCGCGTGCTCCAGTCGGGGTACCCTTCGCCATGCCGCAGCCAACGCCCCATGAACCGATTGCGGCGCGCCATGCGGTAGACGGGGGACGCGGGCGCCTCGAGCGCTGCGCGCAGGCTCGCCGCAAGTTCCGCGGTCACGCGCTCGTCGGCATCGAGGCACAGCACCCAATCGTGGCGCGCCTGCTCGACCGCGAACTGCTTCTGGCGGCCAAAGCCGAGCCACTCGTGCTGCACGACGCGCGCGCCGTGGCGGACCGCCACGTCGACGGTCGCATCGCTGCTGCCGGAGTCGACCAGCACGATTTCATCGGCAAAGGGCACGCTCGCGAGGCAATCGGCAAGCTGCGGGGCGGCGTTCTGCGCGACGATGACCACCGAGAACGGCTGGGCCACGGGGCGGTTCCGATTAGAATCCTCGCATCACAACGCGGTATTCTAGCCCACCCCCCTCCGGGCCCGACCGTCTCCGTGCCGCGCATTCTCTTCATCAAGACGTCCTCGCTCGGCGATGTCGTGCACCACTGCCCCGCGGTGACCGATGTCGCGCGCTGCGTGCCGGGCGCGCAGATCGACTGGCTGGTGGAGGAGCCGTTCGCGCAGATTGCCGCGATGCATCCGGCGGTGCGGCACGTGATCCCGGTGGCACTGCGACGCTGGCGTCGAGCGCTGTGGGATCCGGCGGTCTGGTCGGCGATCGGGAGCGTGCGCCGCCGCCTTGCCGCGGAGTCCTACGACTACGTGATCGATACCCAGGGTCTCGTGAAGAGCGCGCTGCTCTGCGCGTTCGCCAAGGGCGAGAAGCACGGCATGGATCGCGGCAGCCTGCGTGAGCCCCTGGCGGCGGCCGCGTACGACGTGCATCACGCGATCGCGCGCGGGCAGCACGCCGTGGTGCGCAATCGCCAGCTGGTTTGCGCGGCGCTCGGCTATGCGCTGCCGCCCGCATGCGACTACGGCCTGCGCACGGATCTGGCGTCTGAGCCTCGCGACGCGGTCGTGCTGCTCACCATGAGCAGCCGGAGCGACAAGCTCTGGCCCGATGCGCGCTGGATCGAGCTGGGCACGGCGCTCGCGCAACGCGGATTGGTGAGCGTGCTGCCTTGGGGAAGCGAGAGCGAGCGTCTGCGCTGCGTGCGATTGGCGATGCAGATCGGCGGCGCCGAGGTCCCCGCGCGCATGTCGCTCGAGGAACTGGCCGCGGCGATGCGCGGGGCGCGTGCCGTCGTGGGCGTCGACACGGGACTGTCGCATCTGGCGGTTGCGGTGGGCGCGGCGGTTGCGGGCATCTACTGCGCGACTGACCCCGTGCTTACGGGATTGTTCGGCGGGCAACGCTTCTGCAACCTGGGCGGGGTGGCCGCGCCGCCCGAGGCGAAGCACGTGCTGCGCGCGCTCGAGGCTTGGCTGTGATCAGCCGCGCGCTCTACACGCTGGCGCTGTGGATCTCGACGCCGTGGATCCTGGTCCGGCTCTGGTGGCGGGGCCGGCGCGAGCCGGGATATCGTCGCCATGTCTTCGAGCGTTTCGGCGAATACCGGTTTGCGGCGGAGCGGCCGGTGATCTGGCTGCACGCCGTCTCGGTGGGCGAGGCGCGCGCCGCTGCGCCTCTGGTCAAGGCGCTGCAGCTGGAGTTCGACGACTGCCAGATCCTGATCACCTGCATGACCGCCGCGGGTCGCGACATGGTCAAGCATCTCTATGGCGAGACGGTCCTCGCCGCTTGGCTGCCCTATGACTTCCCGGGCGCGGCGCGGCGGTTCCTCGAGCATTTTCGGCCGCGCGCCGGCCTGCTGATGGAGACGGAGATCTGGCCGAACCTCCTGGCCGCCTGCCGCGCGTACGGCGTGCCGGTCGTGCTGGCCAATGCACGCCTGTCCGCGCGGTCGGCGGAAGGCTATCGGCGCTGGGAAAGCCTCGTGCGCCCCGCGTTCGCAGGCCTTGCGGCGGTCTGCGCACAGAGTGCGGCGGACGGCGAACGCATCGCCGGCCTTGGCGCCGGGCGCGTGCGCGTCACGGGCAATCTCAAGTTCGATCTCGAGCCGGATGCCGAGCGGACCGCCGAGGGCCGCGCGTGGCGCGCGGCCCTGGACCGCCCGGTGATCATGCTCGCAAGCACGCGCGCAGGCGAAGAGCGCCTGCTGCTGGATGCGCTCCCCGACGCTATCGGCGATGCGCTCGTGCTCGTCGTTCCACGGCACCCGCAGCGCTTCGAGGAGGTCGCGCAGCTGCTTGGCTCAGCCGGACGGGTGCCGCGCCGCAGCCGAGGCGAGGCGCCGCGTCCCGGCGAGCGCGGTTACCTCGGCGACACGATGGGCGAGATGGCGTTCTATTACGCCGCGGCCGACGTGGCGGTGATCGGCGGATCCTTCGCTCCGCACGGCGGCCAGAATCTGATCGAGGCGTGCGCGGTCGGAACGCCGGCGATTCTCGGCCCGTCGATGTTCAACTTTGCCGAGGCGACGCGGCTCGCGCTCGAGGCCGGGGCGGCCCTCCAGGTGAGCGATCCTGCCGGGGCGATGCGCGTGGCACTCGAGCTCTGCGCCGACGCTCCGCGGCGCGCCGCCATGGGCGCCGCAGGCGTTGCGCTCTGCGCCGCACACCGCGGCGCAACCGCCCGTCACATGGAGATCTGCCGGGAACTGCTCAGGGCTGCAGCGCGCGGCTGACGGCCTCGAGATCGTCCTCACGAAGTGCGCCGGCCGCCGACTTCAGTCGCAGGTGGCTGAGGATCGTGTTGTAGCGGGCGAGGGCCAGATCCCGCCGCGTCGAAAACAGCTGCTGCTGCGCGTTCAGCACGTCGATGTTGATCCGCACGCCGACCTCGTAGCCCAGCTTGTTGGAATCCAGCGCGCTCTGGCTGGAAACGAGCGCCTGCTCGAGCGCGCCGACCTGGGCGATGCCGTTGCTGACGGCGAGGTACGACTGCTGCGTCGCGAGCACCGAAGCGCGCCGCGCATTCTGCAGATCCTGGCGCGTCCTCTCGAGATTGGCTGCGGCCTCACGCTCGCGCGACGTGATCGCGCCCCCGGCATAGATCGGCACGGCGAGCTGCACGCCGAAGGTGCCGGTATTGACTTCCGCCCCCAGGCCCGAGCTGGCCAGGGTCGGGCTGCTTTGAGAACGCCAGTCGTAACTCGCGACGAGGTCGAGCGTCGGGTAATGGCCGGCGGAATTGCGCTTGAGCTCGAGCTGCGCGATTTCCGCCGCCGCTTCCTGAATCTGGACCGGATAGCTCTGCTTGTCGGCGAGGTCCACCCAATGGTCCATGCGGTTCGGCTCCGGCTGCGCAAGCCGCACATCGGGCCGCAGCGGTTTGAGCGTGCCGTATTCCTTGCCCGTGATCTGCTGCAGCGCGCGCCGCTTGTTGTCCAGATCGTTCTGCGCCGCGATTTCCTGTGCCGCCGCGAGATCGAACCGCGCCTGGGCCTCGTGCGTGTCGGTGATCGTCGCCGTGCCCACCTCGAAGTTGCGCTTGGCCTGGGCGAGTTGCTCGGAGATCGCGGTCTTCTGCGCGCGCACCAGCGCGAGCGTGTCCTCCGAAGCGAGCACGTCGAAATAGGCCTGCGAGACGCGGAGGATCAGGTCCTGGCCGGCCTGCCCAAAAGCGGCCTCCGACTGGCGGACCAGGTAGCCCGCCTGGTCGTACTGGATGAAATTCTGCTTGCGGTAGATCGGCTGCGAGAACGACAGCGTGTAACCATGCGAGCGCACGTTGCGCACGTAATCCGGCAGCAGCGAGTTGTCGGGCGCCTTGGAATCGACTCTCTGGTTCGTGGCGCTCGCCGACAGGCCGACAGTCGGCAACACCAAGGCGAGGCCCTGCGGGCGCTTCTCCAGCCCCGCTTGCAGTGCGAAACGCGACGCGGCGTATTGCGCGTCGTAGGCCTTCGCGTCCTGGTAGACCTGGAACAGGCCCTGTGCGGCGGCCGACAGGGGCAGCGCGGCAAGCGCGCAGACGATAAACCGTTGCATGGGGCGGCTCCCGTTCAGAAGCTGAAGCGTGCCGGCCGCTCACACTTCGCGAGTGGCGCGAGGACGGTCTCGAACAGCTCGACCGTGCGGAACGACCCGGGTCCGCCCCGGCTGATGATCTGCGCCGTCATGACCGGATCCTCTCCGATCACCGCGAACACCCGCCCGCCCGGCGCGAGCGAATCAAGGATCGCCTGTGGCATCACCGGGATCGACCCGGTCAGGACGATCACGTCGTAGGGCGACCACGTCGGGTAGCCGCGCGCACCATCGCCCACGGCGAGCGTGACGTTGTCGACGCCATGGCGGTCCAGGTTGGCGCGGCCGAACGCGGCGAGCGCCGGCCGGATCTCCACCGAGTAGACGTGCGCCGCGCGGTGGGCCAGCAGTGCCGTGAAATAGCCGCTGCCGGTGCCGACTTCGAGCACGCGCTCGGTATGTTTCACGGCGAGCGCCTGCAGCGCGCGTGCCTCGATCTTCGGCGCCCACATGCGTTCGCCCTCCCCAAGCGGCACCTCCAGGTCGGCAAACGCCAGATTGCGGCAGGCGGGCGGCACGAACTCCTCTCGCGGGACCGCGTAGAGCAGGTCGAGGACGTCCTGGTCGATGACTTCCCATGGCCGAATCTGCTGTTCGACCATGTTGAGGCGGGCTTGATCGAGGTTCATGCCGAGAGATGCTGCTGAAAATACGATTATACGGGGTTGATCTGGCGCAAGCGATCAGTTTGGCGGCGGGGCAACGGGCAGTTGTTGTCAACCGGTTCGATCCTGCGGTAAGGTGCGCCGACTGCGCAGGGGTCCTGGGCCGCGCCGGGTGCGGCGGGCCGGGTGAGAAATACCCTTCGAACCTGATGCGGGTAATGCCGACGCAGGGATGCGTGAAGCCGCTTTCCCGCTCCCGGTTCGCCCCTGACGCGCCAAGGAGCACGCCATGAACGCCAATCCGAAATTTCTGGCGGCCACCGCGCAGGTCGACGCGGCGGTCGTCGATCCCTTGCCGGCATCGCGCAAGGTCTACGTCGCGGGCTCCCGCCCCGATCTGCGAGTGCCGATGCGTGAGGTATCGCAGGCCGATACGCCGTCGGCATTCGGCGCGGAGCGCAATCCGCCCCTCTACGTCTACGACACGTCCGGGCCCTACACCGACCCCGGGGCGGCGATCGATATCCGCCGCGGCCTGGCGCCCTTGCGCGAGGCGTGGATCGCAGAGCGCGGCGACACCGAGATGCTGGACGGCCCGACGTCCGCCTACGGCCGCACGCGGCTCGCCGATCCCAAGCTCGTCGAGATGCGCTTCGATCTGAAGCGCCAGCCCCGGCGCGCCCTGCCCGGCCGGCGCGTCACGCAGATGCACTATGCGCGCCGCGGCGTCGTCACCCCGGAGATGGAATTCGTCGCGATCCGCGAGAACCTGCGCCGCGAGGAGTACGTCGCCAGCCTGCCGCCGGCGCAGCGCGACTGGCTGGCGCGGCAGCACCCGGGGCAGGCGTTCGGCGCGGCGATCCCGCGCGTGATCACCCCGGAGTTCGTGCGCGACGAGGTGGCGCGCGGCCGCGCGATCATCCCGGCGAACATCAATCACCCGGAGAGCGAGCCGATGATCATCGGCCGCAACTTCCTCGTGAAGATCAATGCCAACATCGGCAACTCGGCCGTCACCTCGTCGATCGGCGAGGAAGTCGAGAAGATGACGTGGGCGANNGCGCACCACCGCGAGAGTTTCCTGTACACGCGCTTCGAGGAGATCTGCGAGATCCTGCGGGCCTACGACGTGGCGTTCTCGCTCGGCGACGGCCTGCGGCCCGGCTCGATCTACGACGCCAACGACGAGGCCCAGCTGGCGGAGCTGAGGACGCTTGGTGAACTCACGGACGTCGCCTGGAAGCACGACTGCCAGGTGATGATCGAGGGTCCCGGGCACGTCCCGATGCAGCTCATCCGCGAGAACATGGACCTGCAGCTCGAGCAGTGCCNNGCGCACTTCTGCTCCATGTGCGGACCGCATTTCTGCTCGATGAAGATCACCCAGGACGTGCGCGAGTACGCGCAGCAGCACGGCGTCTCGGCGGGCGACGCGCTCGCGCGCGGCATGGAGGAGAAGGCCGTCGAGTTCGTGAAGCAGGGCGGCGAGCTCTACCGCAAGGCCTGAACCCTTGGCCGGCGATGGCCTGATCGCGGTCGCGCTGAAAATCGCGGCTGCGGTGGCGCTGGGCGTGCCGCTCGGCGTGTACTTCGCGCAGGATCGCCTGATCTTCTATCGGCAGCCGCTGGAGGAAGCGCGGCGCGCCCAGATCGCCAAGCGGTTTCCCGCCGCCCGCGAATTCGAGCTGACGGCGGCGGACGGAACGCGGCTGCGCGGCTGGCTCGTGCGAGCCCCCGGGGAACCGGCTGCGCCACTCGTCCTGTACTTTGGCGGCAATGCGGAAGAGGTGTCCTGGATGCTCGAGTGGGTCGGCGATCCGGGGCGCGGCGCGACGCCCGGCGTCGCGTGGCTGCTGGTCAACTACCGCGGCTATGGCGAGAGCGAGGGAAAGCCCTCGGAGCGGGCGCTCGTGGCGGACGCGCAAACGCTCTATGATCACGTCGTACGCCTGCCGGGGATCGATGCGCAACGGCTGTTCGCGTTCGGACGCAGTCTCGGCAGCGGGGTGGCCGTCGCGCTCGCGGCCGAGCGCCCGCTGCGCGGCGTGGTACTGGTCAATCCCTTCGACAGCCTGTCCGCGGTGGCAAAACACTATTACCCCTATCTGCCGGTGGAATGGATGCTGAAGCACCCGTTTGATTCGTTGACCCGCGCGCGAGCGCTCGCCGCGCCCCTGCTCTGTCTCATCGCGGAACACGACGAAGTGATCCCGCCGCGCCACGGCCTGCGTCTCTACGAAGCTTGGGCGGGTCCCAAGCGCAGGGTCTCGCTGTCGGGAGCCGGGCATAACGATGCGGAACTCGCCCCGGAACTCTGGCCTGCCGTGCGCGACTTCCTGGTGCGGGGGGCTTGATCGTGGCGGGAGACGCTTCTCTCGCGCACGCGCTCATCCTCGGGATCGTCGAGGGGTTGACGGAGTTCCTGCCGATCTCGAGCACCGGGCACCTGATCCTCGCCGGCGACCTGCTCGGGTTCAATGACGCGCGCGGCAAAGTCTTCGAGCTCGTGATTCAGACCGGCGCGATGCTCGCGGTGCTCTGGGAGTACCGTGCGCGCTTCGGGCGCGCGCTTGCCGGCATTGCACGCGACCGGGCGGCGCAACGCTTCTGGTTCCACCTCGGCGTCGCGTTCCTGCCCGCTGCCGTGCTCGGTCTGGCGTTCTCCTCGCTGATCAAGGGGTACCTCTTCAAGCCGGTGCCCGTGGCGATCGCCTTCATCGTCGGCGGGCTGATCATTCTCTGGGTCGATCGCGGCGAGCGCCGCGCGCGCGTCGGCAGCGTGGATGAAATGACCTGGACCGACGCGTTCAAGGTGGGCGTGGCGCAGGCGTTCGCGCTGATCCCCGGCACCTCCCGTTCGGGCGCGACGATCATCGGCGGCATGCTGTTCGGTCTTTCGCGGCAGGCGGCGACGGAATTCTCCTTCTTCCTCGCCGTCCCCACGCTGATGGCCGCCGGGGCGTACGACTTCTGGAAGCACCGCGAAATGTTCACCGTCGCCGACCTGCCGATGTTTACGGTGGGCTCTGCGGCGGCGTTCGTGTCGGCGTTTCTGTGCGTGCGCTGGCTGATCCGCTATGTCGCCACGCACGACTTCCGGCCGTTCGCCTGGTACCGCATTGCGTTCGGCGCCGTCGTGCTCCTGACGGCGCATTTCGGCTGGGTGACGTGGAGTCCCTGACCTGCCTGTTCGCGGCGGCTGGACCCGGCGCGCGCGCCTAGCTCTGGGCCCAGGGCAGGCCCGCAACCCTCCAGCCGTTGAGGCGGCTGCGATGCTGGTTCGGATCGCGATCGCCCTCGAAACCCTCGAGCACGTTGTAGCAGTCTAGCCAGCCGGCCTGGGCGGCAACCGCCGCGGCAAAGTGCGACCGCCCGCCCGATCGGCAAAGAAACATCAGCGTTTCGTCCTTCGCCGCCACGTGCGTGAGCTGGCTGACGAAGTCGGGATTGCGGGCCCCACCCGGGTAGCTGTTCCACTCCACCCACACGGCGCCGGGCACCTGGCCGACCCAGTACAGCTCGGCCTGCGTCCGAACGTCGATCAGCTTCATTCCGGCCTGCATCAGGAGGTGCGCTTCCTGCGGTCGCAACGCGCCCGCATAGGGCAGAGTCAATTGGCGGCCGCGTTCCCGGCCGGCTTGGAGGATGCTTGCAATGTCGGTCATAAGGCCTCGTCAGGATCGAAATTATAGGTGCGCGCAGGAACTGGCGTTGCACCAATCCGGTGCCCGCGGTGGCGGCCGTGCACCGACGGGGTGCATTGGCATGCGCTAGAATGGCTCGCGCACACTCTCATTCAGACCGCCCAAGGTCATGGCACGGATTCTGCTGCGAAAATCGGGTCCGGCCGAAGCCAACGGCCAGAAATCGAATTCATCCACTCAGGAGACCCGAAGATGGCGATGACGCCTGATGACGTCTTGAAATTGGTCAAGGAAAAGGAAGCCAAGTTCGTTGACCTGCGATTCACCGATACCCGCGGCAAGGAGCAGCACGTCACCGTGCCGACGCGGGAATTCACCAAGGACAAGTTCGAGCACGGCCACGCCTTCGACGGTTCGTCGATCGCCGGATGGAAGGGCATCCAGGCCTCCGACATGCTGCTGATCCCGGATGCGGAGACGGCGCGCATGGACCCGTTCGCCGACGAGGCGGTGCTGAACATCAATTGCGACGTCATCGAGCCGTCGGACGGCAAGCCCTACAACCGCTGCCCGCGCGGCGTCGCGAAGCGCGCCGAGGCGTATCTGAAGTCGACGGGCCTCGGCGACGTGGCGTACTTCGGCCCCGAGCCCGAGTTCTTCATCTTCGACGGCGTGACCTGGAGCGTCGACATGTCGGGCTGCTTCGTGAAGATCAAGTCCGAAGAGGCGCCCTGGTCCACNNGTGGTGGAAGTGCACCACCACGAGGTGGCCGCGCCGGGCCAATGCGAGATCGGCACGCGGTTCGCGCCCCTCGTGCAGCGCGCGGACTGGATGCAGATTCTCAAGTACACGGTGTGGAACGTCGCCAACTCCTACGGCAAGACGGCGACGTTCATGCCGAAGCCGGTGGTGGGCGACAACGGCTCGGGC
>DKBI01000017.1 GCA_002451175.1 Betaproteobacteria bacterium UBA6904 | reverse complement strand
ACCGGGCTGTACTTCGGCGCGTGCTTCGCGCAGTACTCGATCGTGTCGCCGACCAGCCGGACCGAGGGCTCGACCGGGTAGATCCACGTGCCGCGGCCGATGAACTCCTTGAGGATGTCGTTCTGCGCCGTGCCGCGCAGCTTCGCGACGTCGTAGCCGCGCTTTTCCGCCATCGCCAGGTACATCGCGATGAGCTGCGGCGCCGCGCCGTTCACCGTGAGCGACACCGTGATCGCGTCGAGGTCGATGCCGTCGAAAGCGATCTCGAGATCGCGCAGCGTGTCGATCGCCATGCCGACCCGCCCCACCTCGCCGTGCGCGAGCGGATCGTCGGAATCCAGCCCGCACTGCGTGGGCAGGTCGAAGGCGACGTTGAGGCCCGTCTGGCCGTTGGCGATCAGGTACTTGAAGCGCTTGTTGGTGTCCGCGGCGTTCCCGAAGCCCGTGTACTGGCGCATCGTGTACGGGCGGTGGCGGTACATGAGGGGATGGATGCCGCGCACGAAGGGGTACGCGCCCGGCTCGCCGATGAAACCAAAGCCCCCGGTGCGCTCGACGTCCTGCGCCGTGTAGCGCGGCTGGATCTCGATGCCGGACTCGTTGGCCGCCGGCCGCACCTTCAATCGGTCGTTCATGACAGGGTCGCCTTGACGAATTGGACGATGTCGTCGAGCCGCGAGCTCGACGGAAAGATGCCGCGGAAACCCAACTCCCGCAGCCGCTCGTGATCGCGCTTGGGAAGGTTGCCGCCGATCACCCACAGCTTGTCGCGCAGGCCCGCCTGCTCGAGCAGCGGCGTCAGCTTCTCACAGAACGGCAGGTGCGAGCCGGCCATCGAGGAGAGCGCGATGACGTCGGCGTCCTCGTCCTGCGCGATGCGCGCCACCTGCTCCGGGCTCTGCCGCAGCCCGGTGTAGACGACTTCCATGCCCGCGTCCATGAGCGCGCGCGCCACGACCTTCGCGCCCTGGTCATGGCCGTCGAGCCCCGGCTTGGCAAGCACCACCTTGATCGGTCGGTTCATCCCGGCCTCCTATTGGGGTCTGACCCCAGGGTTCACGAGGTGAGCTCCTTGGCGATGATCAGCTTGAGGATCTCGCTCGTGCCGCCGCCGATGAGCGTGAAGCGCACGTCGCGCAGATACCGCTGCACCGGATACTCCATCGCATAACCGTAGGAGGCGAGCACGCGCGCGGCCTGGTCGCAGACCTTGGCCGCGGTCTCGCTTGCGAAGAGCTTCGCCATCGCCGCCTCCTTGTGGTGCGGCTTCCCCGCATCGCGCAGCCACGCCGCGCGGTACACGAAATGGCTCGCCGCCTCGAGCTCGGTGGCCATCTCCGCGAGCTTCAGCTGGATCGCCTGGTAGCGGTCGATCGGCTTGCCGAACTGCTTGCGCTCGCCCGCGTAACGCACCGCGGCCTCGAGCGCCGCGCGCGCGACGCCATTGGCCATCGCCCCCGTGATGATGCGGATCTCGGCGAGCGTCTTGCGCAGGTGCCCCTCGCCGTCGCCCTCCTCGCGGGAGAGACGATGGCTGTCCGGCACGAAACAGTCGTTCAGCGCGAGTTCCGAGGTCGGCAGCGCCCAGACGCCCATCTTGTCGATCTGCCGCCCGATCGCCAGGCCGTCGAACGACCGCTCGACGAGGAAGATCGTCAGCTTCTTCTCCTCCCCGGCCCGCGCGAACACGGTGAAGAAGTCCGCGACCGGCGCCGAGGTCACCCAGATCTTCTGGCCGTTCAACCGGTAGCCGCCGCCCACCTTCTTCGCCGTGGTGGCGATGCCGCCCAGGTCCGAGCCCGCATTCGGCTCGGTCATGCAGATCGCGCCGATCTTCTCGCCCTTCAGCGCCGGCTTGAACAGGCGCTCGATCACGTCCGCGTTGCCGAGCATGTGCAGGAACTTCGTGCCCATCAGCGACTGCATCGCCGCGCACCCGGCGAGGGACAGCGAGCCGCGCGCGATCTCCTCGAGCGCAAGGCAGAATTCGGTGAGTCCGGTGCCGCTGCCGCCCACGTCCTCGGGATAGCGCATGGCGAAGAAGCCGAGCCCCGCCAGCTCGCCGAACAGCGCGCGCGGAAATTCGTGGGCCTCGTCGAGCGCCGCCGCGCGCGGCGCGACGCGTTCGTCGGCGAAGCGCGCGAAACTATCGCGAATCGCCCGCTGCTCGTCCGTAAGGTCGAAGTCCATATTGGGGTCAGACTCCTTGGGGTCAGATTCCCCTGCGCGCAGCCGCCGGCCGATTGGGGTCTGACCCCAATGCGCGGACCTGGTCTTTGAGGATTTTGCCGAGGGCGCTGCGCGGCAGCTGGGCGGCGAAGCGCACTTCGCGCGGATGCTTGTAGCGCGCCAGGCGTCCCTGGAAGAGCGCCATGACCTCGGCCTCGCTCATCTTCGCGCCGGGCTTGAGCACGACGACCGCGACCACCGCCTCGCCCCAGCGCTCGTCGGGCCGGCCGACGACGCACGCTTCCTGCACCGCNNCGGTACCAGCCGTCCACGAACGCCTCCGAGGTCTGCTCCGGCGCGTTCCAGTAGCCCGCCGTGACGTTCGCGCCGCGCACGAGGATCTCGCCGTCGCGGCCCGCGGGCAGTTCGCGGCCGTCGTCGCCCGCGATCTTCAACTCGCAATGCAACGCCGGCACGCCCGCCGAGCCCGCCTTGCGCTCGGCGTCCTCGACGCGCACGTAGCTCGCGATGGGACAGGTCTCGGTGGAGCCGTACACCTGGATGAGCGGCACGCCGCGCGCGCCGACCTTGCGCACGAAGCCCTCCGAGACGATCGTCGAGCCGGTCGAGATCACACGCAGGCTCGACAGGTCCGCGCTCTGCCAGCGCACGCTCTCCATCATCGCCATCAATTGCGCCGGCACCAGCACCGTGAGCGTGATGCGCTCGCGCTCGATCGTCTCCAGCGCGGCGAGCGGATCGAATTTCGGGTGCAGCGTCACCGTGGCCCCCGCGTGCAGCGCGGGCGTGGTCTGGATGTTCAGCCCGCCGACGTGAAACAGCGGCAGCGTCGTGAGGACACGATCGGCGCTCGTCAGGTCGTGCATGTGGCTGCTGTTGATCGCGTTGTAGAGCAGCGCGCGCTGCGTGAGGACGACGCCTTTCGGCGCGCCGGTCGAGCCCGAGGTGTAGCACAGCAGCACCGGCGCGTTCTCATCGCCTTCCAGCGGCGCCTCGCCGCGCGCCGCATCCCACACCATCTCGTCGAGCGCCACGGCGCGCGTGCCGTCGGGCAGCGCGCCGATCTGCATCGCATGCTCGGCGAACGGCGCCTCCACGAACAGCAGCCGGGGCGGGCAATCGGCGAGCATGCGCGCGTGCTCCGCCGGGGCGAGCCGCCAGTTGAGCGGCATGAACATCGCCCCGAGGCGCGCACAGGCGAAGAGCAGCGCGAGCGCATCGGGGTGGTTGAAACCGAGGAACGCCACCGCGTCGCGCCGCCGCACGCCTGCCGCGGCGAGCGTCGCGGCCACGCT
The DNA here is from genome assembly GCA_002451175.1 of Betaproteobacteria bacterium UBA6904. Classification (GTDB taxonomy): domain Bacteria; phylum Pseudomonadota; class Gammaproteobacteria; order Burkholderiales; family SG8-39; genus 2-02-FULL-66-14. The sequence continues at coordinate 6,256 of DKBI01000017.1, read as the reverse complement.
CGCGATGCGCTGCGCGAATTCCGCGTAGGCGATCGCCGCCTCGCCGTAGCGCAGCGCGACCTTGCGCGGCGTGAACGCCGCGTGGCGCTCGATCCAGTTCGAGAGATTCATCGCGTGCAGCTATCCGCCCGTCACCTCCAGCGCCACCGCCATCGCGGTGTCGCCCGCGGCGCAGCCCGTGAAGAGCCCCTTGCCGCCGCCGCGCATCACCAACTCCTCGATCAGTTCGATGATCGCGCGCGTGCCCATCGGCGCCTGCGGATGGCCCCAGACCAGCGAGCAGCCGAAATTGTTCACCTGGTCGACCGGCACGCCGGTGAGCCGCGAGAACAGCACGTCGTTCACGGCAAACGGGTTGTGCGTCTTGACCGCCTGCAGGTCGGCGAATTTCCAGCCCGCCTGGTCGAGCGCCTTCTGCGCCGCCGGGACCGGCGCCTCGGGCATGAAGGCGAGCGGCGCGCGCGACTGGCCGAAGCCGAGGAGCCGGATGCGGATCTTCGGATCCCGGCTGAGCGCCTTCGCGCGCTCGGCCGTCGCGACGACGATCGCCGCGCTGCCGTCGGCCGGATGCGTCTGCCCGCCGAAGGTCACCGTGCCGCCCTCGACGACCGGGCGCAACTTCGCCAGGCCCTCGGCGGTCGAATAATTGATGCCCTCGTCGCTCGTCAGCGTCGCGGCCGTCTTGCGATACGCGGGGTCCGGCACCTCGAACGGCAGCGTCATGAACCGCTTGTGGAACGCGCCGTCGTTGGCGAGCGCGTCGCGATACTGCGCCTCGCGCTTGAGCACCACCTCGTGCTGCTCGGCAGTCGTGATCTTGTGCTTGGCAGCGACGTTTTCCGCGGTGCGGATCATCGAATGCTTGCCCAAGGGGTCGCAGCCGAAGTTGTCCATCACCCAGTCCTCGTGCGCGCCGGTGCCGCCGGGGCCGCGCGGATTCGGGTAGTAGAGGTGCGGGCCATTGGAGGTGCGGTCGCAACAGACCGTCAGCGACACCTGCGACATCCCGCACTCGATTTCCTGCACGCCGCCGAGCAGCACGCGCACGCCCGTGGCGCAGGCCTGCATGAGGGTCGGTCCGCCCACCTGGCCGATGCCGGCCATGCCGGAAAACCACGGCAGGCCGTAGAACGAGTGCTTCTGCGGCACGCTGATACCCAGCACGCCGTGGTCGAACACGCCCGGCTCGATGCCGCGCTTGGCGAGTTCCTTCTTCGTGACGAACGCGCCGAACTCCACCGCGTTCAGATTGGCGAACGCGCCCTGCCAGCGCGCGAAGGGCGTGCTCCAGTAGGCGCCGTACGGAATTTCCGCTTTGTAGGCCATGTCAGCCGTTCCTTTCGAGCAAGATCGATTTCGCCTTGGCGAGATGCGCGAGCATTGCCGCCGCCGCCGCATCGCCGTCGCCCGCCTCGAGCGCGTTGAGCAGCCGCTTGAGGCCCTTCAGCACCGCGGCGCGCACCTCGGCGTCGCCCAGCGTGAAGGCGCGCAGATACCGCACGTGGTCGGCATACAGTTCGATGGCGCGCGCCAGCCGCCGGTTCGGCACGCGATGCATCCATTCGGCGCGGAAGCGGTAGTTCGCCTCCATGAATTCGGCGCCGTCGCCCGCCTCGTTCGCGGCGCGCATCTCCTCCAGCGCCTTGCGCAGCGGCGCGAGCGCCTCGCGCTTGGGGCGCGACTCGGCGATCTCGCGCAGCGCCTGCGGCTCGAGGAGGTAGCGCAGCTCGTAGATGTCCTCGATGTCGGCGTCGTTGAGGGTGGGCACGGTGAAGCTGCGCCCTTCCGCGACGACGAGCCCCTCGCTGGCGAGGCGCGCCAGCGCTTCTCGCACGGGCGTGCGGGAAACGCCCAGTTGCGCGGCGAGCGCCGCCTCCTGCAGCAGCTGGCCCTTTTCCAGGCGGCCGGCGCGCAGGTACTCGCGCAACGTCGCGTAGACGCGGTCGCCGAGCGGCAGCGAACGCTCGAGGACTTGCAGAGCGGGGGCCATAGCGTGTACGGTATACCGTATACTTTCGTGGCGCGAGCGTCAAGCGCGAACCGCGCCTTCAGGAGACTCGGATCATGCGGGTGGGAATCGATGTGGGCGGCACGTTCACCGACTTCGTGCTGCTGGACGATGCGGGCGGCCGCATCGAGACCTACAAGTGCCTGACGACGCCGCGCGATCCCTCCGACGCGATCGAGGCCGGGCTGCACGCCCTGGAGGCCCAGGCCCCCGGGTGCATCGCCGGGCTCGAGGAAGTGATCCACGGCACCACGCTCGTCATCAACGCCATCATCGAGCGCAAGGGCGCCTGCACCGGCCTCATCACCACGCAGGGCTTTCGCGACGTGCTCGAACTCGGCCGCGAGATCCGCTACGCGGCCTACGACGTCTTCGCCGAAATGCCCGAGCCGCTCGTGCCGCGCCAGCGCCGCCTGGAAGTGAACGAGCGGCTGCGCGCCGACGGCAGCGTCCTGAAGCCCCTGGACGAGGCCGAGGCGCGCGCCGTGGCGCGCGCGCTGAAGAATCTGCGCGTCGAATCGGTCGCCGTGTGCCTGCTCAATTCCTTCGAGAACCCGGCGCACGAGCAGGCGGTGAAGCGCATCGTCGCCGAGGAACTGCCGGGCGCCTCCGTCTCGATCTCCTACGAAGTGCTGCCGCAGATCCGCGAGTACGAGCGCACGAGCACCACGGTGACCAACGCCTACGTGAAGCCGCTCACCGAGAAATACCTCCGCCGGCTGGAAGCGCGCCTGGCGGGGATCGGCTTTCACGGGCGCCTGTTCATCATGCTGTCCTCGGGCGGCGTGACCTCCGCCGGGACGGCGGCGGAATTCCCGGTGCGCATCATCGAGTCCGGGCCGACGGCGGCGGTGATCGCCGGCCAGTACTTCAGCCACCTGTTCGAACTGCCGGAGATGTTCTGCTTCGACATGGGCGGCACCACGGCGAAGTCCTGCCTCATCCAGGGCGGCGTCGCGGGCATCGTGCCCACCTTCGAAGTCGGCCGCGTGCAGCGTTTCATGAAAGGCAGCGGCCTCACCATCCAGGTGCCGGTCGTGGACCTGATGGAAATCGGCGCGGGCGGCGGCAGCATCGCCCGCCGCTCGAAGCTCGGGACGCTGCAAGTCGGCCCCGACAGCGCGGGCGCCGAGCCGGGTCCGATCTGCTACGGGCGCGGCGGCACGCTGCCCACGGTGACGGATGCCGACCTGCTCCTCGGATACCTCGATGCCGAGTACTTTCTCGGCGGCACGATGAAGCTCGACCTCGAGGGCGCGAAGCGCGGCATCGAGGAGCACGTCGCCAAACCGCTCGGCGTGCCGTTCATGGAGGCCGTGTGGGGCATCCACGATCTCATCAACGAGACCATGGCCGCCGCGGCGAAGACGCACATCGCCGAGCGCGGCGGCAATCCGCACGTCGTCACGGTGGCGGCGTTCGGCGGTGCGGGACCGGTGCACGCCTGGGGCCTCGCGCGCAAGCTCGGTGCGCCGCGCCTGATCGTTCCGCCCAACGCGGGCGTGGGCTCCGCGCTCGGCTTCTTCACCGCGCCGCGCGCGTTCGACCTCGTGCGCAGCCACAAGGTGCCCCTCGCCTCGGCGGATTTCCCCGAGATCGAGAAGTTGTTCCATACGCTGGAGACCGAGGGCGAGCGAACCCTGCGCCGCGCAGGCGCCGAGGGGCGGATCGAATTCGCCCGCTCCATCGATGCGCGCTTCATCGGTCAGGGCTCGGAGACGAACCTCGCCGTGCCGACGGGCGACTTCGCAACCCTCGATCGCAACGACCTGCGGCGCCGCTTCGATGCCGAATACGAGCGGCTCTACGGGCGCACGTATCCCGAATCGCCCGTCGAATTCGTCAACTTCAACGTGCGCGCGAGCCTGCCCGTGAAGCTGCTCTCGCTGCCGAAGCTCGCACGCCGCCCGAACGCCAAGGCGGCGGACGCGATCAAGGGCCAGCGGCGCGCCTACTCCGGACTCGCGCACGAGTTCATCTCCCACACCGTCTACGATCGCTACCGGCTCGCGCCAGGGGTGGACTTCGGCGGACCGGCGATCGTCGAGGAGCGCGAGTCCACCGTGATCGTCGGCGAAGACGGCAAGGCACGCGTGGACGAATACGGTTTCCTGTGGATCGAATCTTTGGGGTCAGGCTCCTCGGTGCCAGAGTAGGCAGCCCTTGGGGTCAGAGTACGCTTACTCTGACCCCAAGGAGTCTGACCCCAGAAAAGAGGCCGAAAATGCAAGAGCGCAAATCCGACTCCGCCCGCTTGAAGTTCGACCCCGTCACCCTCGAAATCCTCTGGCGGCGGCTGATTTCGATCGTGGACGAGTCCGACGCGGCNNGAGCTCGCGCAGGGCACGCTCGCCACGCCAGGCCAGTCGGGCGCGATGGCGCTCGGCATCAGGAACCTCGTCAAGCGACTCCCGCCGGAGGCTTTCCGACCCGGCGACATCTACATCACCAACGACCCCTGGGCCCTCGCGGGGCATTTGAACGACGTCTGCGTGCTCTCGCCGATTTTCCATCGCGGGCGGCTCGTCGCGTTCACGGCGTGCATCCTGCATCACTCGGACATCGGCGGCCGCGTGTCTTCCGACAATCACGACGTGTTCGAGGAAGGGCTCTTCATTCCGCTGGTCAAGCTCTACGACGGCGGGCAGTTGAACCAAGGCGTGCTCGACATGATCCGCGCCAACGTGCGCACGCCCGAGCAGGTGAACGGCGACATTCGCTCGCAGATCGCGGCGAACCACGTCTGCGCCGAGCAGATTGCAAAGATGCTCGAAGAGTACCGGTTGGAGTCGTTGGACGAGCTCGCCGACGAAATCATTTCGCGCACGGAAGCGAGCCTGCGCGAGTCCATCGCCCGCGCGCCCTCGGGCGTGTACCGCGCCGAAGGCCGCATCGAGCAGACGGAAGGCTCGCCCGACGTGCTCATCAAGTGCGAGGTGACGATCGCCGGCAGCGACATCCAGGTGGATCTCACGGGATCGTCGCCGCAGGTCGATTGGAGCGGCAACGTGGTCTACAACTTCACCTACGCCTACGTCCACATGGCGGTGAAGAGCATCTTCGACTCCGAGCTGCCGAACAACGACGGCACCGCCGCGCCGATCACGCTGGTCGCGCCGGAGGGCACGGTGGTGAATTGCCGGCACCCGGCGGCGGTGGCCGCGCGCATGCAGATCGGGCACTTCCTCACCGAAATCATCTACCGCGCGCTGGCGGATGCGCTCCCGCATCGCGTGGTCGCGGCAAGCGGCGGCACGCCCGCGACGATGCAGGTGTTCTACGGCCGGCGCGGTTCGGGCGAGCCGTTCCACGCCGTGCTGATCCGCGGCGGCGGCATGGGCGCGGGCGCCGCGCGCGACGGCGAGGGCTCGTTCATCTTTCCGGCCAACGGCGCGAATACGCCCGTGGAGATCCTCGAGAGCGACTCGCCGCTCATCGTCGAACGGCGCGAATTGCTGCCGGGCACGGGCGGCGCCGGCAAATGCCGCGGCGCGCTGGGAAGGCGAGAGGTCTTCCGCGTGCCCGACGACCAGTACGCGCCGCTGCCGCCCGTCCAGCTGGCGATGCAATCGGGGCGATTCCGCCTGCCGGCCGAGGGGCTCTTCGGCGGCGAGCCGGGCGCGAAGGCGCAGTTCCTCGTCAACGGGAAGTCCGGCAACCCCTACGGTCTGACGCGCCTCAAGCCCGGCGACGTCGTCGTCATGGACTCCGCTGGCGGCGGCGGCTATGGCAATCCGCGCGAGCGCGATCCGGCGGCGCATGCGCGGGACCTCGCGGAAGGGAAAGTCAAACTGGGGTCAGACTCCTTGGTGCCAGAGTAACCTTTCACGGCTCCGCGCGTTCTAGGCAGCATGGAGTCGTCAGCTGCCCGGACACGATGCCGCGTCCGCCAAGATTAGCGGTTTCGGGCGTGCCGCTGCATGTCGTGCAGCGGGGCGTCAATCGCGCTCCCTGTTTCCTATCGCAGGACGACTACCGGTCGTATCTGGATTGCCTGCGTGACGCTGCTGCAAGGGTGGGCTGCAGGGTGCACGCCTATGTGCTGATGACCAACCACGTCCATCTTCTGGTGACGCCGGACCAGGACCTGGCCGCGTCGCAGCTCATGCAGCGCGTCGGGCGGAGCTACGTACGCGCCTTCAACGAGCGGCATCAGCGCACGGGGACTCTATGGGAAGGCCGATTCCGTTCGAGCATCGTCGACAGCGAGCGCTATTTGCTCGTTTGTCAGCGCTACATTGAGCAGAA
>DKBI01000137.1 GCA_002451175.1 Betaproteobacteria bacterium UBA6904 | reverse complement strand
GTGTCGTTCTCGTTGATGACCGGAATGGCGCCGAGGGCGAGCAGCGTCCTCAGCGTGGAGCGCGCGTTCAGATAGCGCTGCCGGTCCGCGAGGTCCGCGTGCGTGAGCAGCACCTGCGCCGTTTCGAGGCCGTGCTCGCGAAAGCAGCTTTCGTAGCACTGTGCGAGCCCCATCTGTCCCACGGCTGCCGCCGCCTGCAGTTCGTGCATGGCACGCGGACGGCGCGCCCAGCCCAGGCGCTTCAAGCCCTCCGCAATCGCCCCGGACGATACGATGACGCAGCGCTTGCCTGCGGTCCGCAGCTGCGCGATCTGCGCTGCCCAGCGGGCGATGGCGTCCACGTCGAGGCCGCGTCCCTGGTTCGTGACGAGCGACGAGCCCACCTTCACCACGAGCGTTCCGGCGTCGGCGATGCGCGCGTCCATGCCGGTCATGGGCTCAGATGACGACGCGTTTCGTACGCGCCCGCGCCGGCGCCGCGCGCTGTTGCGCGAGGAATCGGGAAATCGCCTGGCACAGCGGACGGCAGCCAGCGCCGCTGAGGGCTGAAACGGCGTGCCATTCGCCCTTCCATCGCAGCGCGCGGAGAATGGCCGCGATGCGCGCGTCGGCGTCCGGAACCAGATCGGTCTTGTTGAACACGAGCCACCGGGCCCGGCGGTAGAGCGTCAGGTCATATTTCTTCAGTTCGCTCACGATGACCCGAATATCGCGCACCACGCTGCGCACGGCCTCCGTCGTATCGACCCCGGAGGCCTCCGGGGCGATATCGACGAGGTGAAGCAGCACCCGCGTGCGCGCAAGGTGGCGGAGGAATTGATGGCCCAGTCCGGCGCCTTCGGCTGCGCCTTCGATCAGGCCGGGGATGTCGGCGACGATGAAGCTGACGTCCTCCGCGACGCGCACGGTGCCCAGCGACGGGTTGAGCGTCGTGAAGGGGTAGTCGGCCACCTTGGGACGCGCGCTCGATACGGCGCGAATGAAGGTCGATTTGCCCGCGTTGGGCAGGCCCAGCAGCCCGACGTCCGCGAGGACGCGCAATTCGAGGGCGAGATTGCGGTGCTCGCCCGCCTCGCCGAGGGTGGTCTGGCGCGGAGAGCGGTTGACGCTCGACTTGAAGTGGATGTTGCCCAGACCGCCCTTGCCGCCCTTCGCCAACAGTGTCCGGTCTCCGTCCCGAGCGAGGTCCGCAATGCGTTCGCCCGTGTCCAGATCCTTCACCAGCGTGCCGACGGGCATGCGCAATTCAATGTCCCGGCCGGCTCGTCCGTACTGGTCGGAGCCGCGGCCCGGCTCGCCATTTTCGGCTCGATGGTGTCGGGCAAACCGGTAGTCGATGAGCGTATTGATATTGCGATCAGCGACCCCCCAGATGCTGCCCCCACGTCCTCCGTCGCCGCCGGCAGGCCCGCCGCGCGGCACGTACTTCTCCCTGCGGAACGCAGCGCTGCCGTTGCCGCCGTTGCCGGCGCGGACGTCGATCCTGGCCTCGTCGATGAATTTCATGGTTCAGAAAAGAAAAAGCCCTATCGACTCCGATAGGGCTCTTCGCGGAGTCGGTCGCTGTGCGATCAGCCCGGAAGGATACTCACCGTCTTCTTGTTGCCCGCGCCCTTGACCGCGTACTGCACGGTGCCCTGCGACGTGGCAAACAGGGTATGGTCACGACCCATGCCGACGTTGGTCCCGGGATGCACCACCGTGCCCCGCTGACGCACCAGGATCTGCCCCGCGTTCACGCGCTCGCCGCCGTACGCCTTGACGCCCAGCCGCTTGGCCTGCGAGTCGCGTCCGTTGCGGGAACTGCCCCCAGCTTTCTTGTGTGCCATGTGTCGCTCTCCTAGCCGCCGACCACGTCGTCGATGCGCACTTCGGTGTACGCCTGACGATGGCCCTGCGACTTCTGGTAGTGCTTGCGCCGCCGCATCTTGAAAATCGTCACCTTGTCGCCTCGCCCGTGCGCAAGTACCGTTGCGTTCACGCGCGCGCCACTGACGAATGGGGCGCCGATCCGCGCGTCGTCCCCGTCGCCGACCAGGAGGACCTGATCAAACGAGACCGACGCGCCGATTTCGGCGGAAAGGGATTCGACGCGCAGCGCATCGCCGGGTTTGACCCGGTATTGTTTGCCGCCGGACTGGATGACTGCCTGCATGGGGAAACCGTCCATCAATTGTGTCGATAAAGACTTGGAATTGTAGGGGATTTCTGGCTCGCTCGTCAAAGCCCCCTATGTTAAGCTTCACCGCCCGCAGCACATGCAGACCCCGCCCTTCCTGAAACCCGTCGCCGAGGACCTGCGGCGCGTCGATGCTTTGATCAGCGCACGCCTGACCTCCGACGTGCCGCTGGTCCGGCAGGTCGCCGAGTACATCGTCGCGGGGGGTGGCAAGCGGCTGCGGCCCGCGGTCCTGCTGCTCGCTTCCGGGGCCACCGGGTATGCCGGCGATGCGCGCTTGGAGCTGGCTGCGGTCATCGAATTCATCCATACGGCGACGCTCCTGCACGACGACGTCGTGGACGAGTCCGGATTGCGCCGTGGCCGCGAGACCGCCAATGCCGCGTTCGGCAATGCGGCCTCGGTGCTCGTCGGTGATTTTCTGTACTCGCGCGCCTTCCAGATGATGGTGCAGGTGGGGAGCATGAGGGTCATGCAGGTCCTGGCGGATGCCACGAATACGATCGCCGAGGGCGAAGTCCTGCAACTCATGAACTGCCACGACCCCGACGTGGCGGAAGAACGCTATCTCTCGGTGATTCGCCGCAAGACGGCGAAGCTGTTCGAGGCTGCGGCGCGCTTGGGGGGTATCTTGGGGGGGGCCGCGCCCGAGGTGGAGCAGGGACTTGCGGATTATGGCGCGCACGTCGGCACGGCTTTCCAGTTGACCGACGACGTGCTGGACTATTCCGGCGCCGCGGACGAGATTGGCAAGAGCCTCGGCGATGATCTCGCGGAAGGCAAGCCGACGCTGCCGCTGATTCGCGCCATGGGGCGTGGCACGCCGCAGCAGGCTGCAGTCGTCCGCCACGCCATCGTCGAGGGCGGGCGGGAGGATTTCCGGAGCGTGCTCGCAGTCATCCAGGCCACCGGTGCGCTCGACGATGCGCGGGAAGCCGCGTGCCGCGAACGCGATGCGGCGCAGAGCGCAATCGCGGCGCTTCCAGCGTCGGCACATCGCGATTCTCTGCTAGAATTGGCCGCCTTTTCGGTCGCACGCCGTCACTGAGCAGTGAGGTCGGACGGTTCCGCCGGCGAATCCAAGCCGGCGTCGGACGATTCGCGGCGCGCGACCCCGTCGGGGTGTAGCTCAGCCTGGTAGAGTACTGCGTTCGGGACGCAGGTGTCGGAGGTTCAAATCCTCTCACCCCGACCAATTTTCCCGCCGGCCCGCGCGCGCCGCATAATGCACGCATGGGTCGCTTCGTTCTCCTCGTCATTGCGCTGTTCATCCTGATCGGATTGGTGCGCGGCGCGCTGAAGTTCGGCCGTCGCGGTGCGCCCGAGGCGCGCGCGGCGGATGGGGCGTCCGAACTCGTGCGCTGCGCGCATTGCGGCGTGCACGTGCCGCGGGGCGAGGCGCAGCTGGCGGATGGCCGTTCGTACTGCAGCGAGGCGCACCGGCGGCTGGGCGCGCGAGACTGATGGATCCGCTGCCTTCGGCCTACGCGGGGCTTTTTTCACGCAGCGCGCTGACCCCCGATTCGTTCTGGGCGTCGCTCGGCTACTTCAACCTGTACCGACTGGCCATTGGCGCCATCTTCCTGGGCGTCGTTCTGGTTTACGGCGATGCGCTGAATCTGGGTTCGCATCGACTCGACATCTTCCAGTTCGTGAGCGGCGCCTACCTGCTGTTCGGCGGCCTGTTTGCCTGGGTCATGCGGTATTGGCGCGAGCGCTTCAACCTGCAACTGTCCGTCCATGTCATGACGGACATCGTCGCCATCACCGTGCTCATGTACGCGAGCGGCGGCATCCGCAGCGGGCTCGGTATGATGCTGCTGATTTCGCTGATCAGCGCGGCGCTAGTCGCCCCCCGGCGATTGATCTGGCTCTATGCGGCGATTGCCGCCATCGCCGTGCTGCTCGAACAAAGCCTCTGGGTGCTTGCCTACGATTCGCCGACCGCGAGCTATCTGCAGCCCGGCCTGCTGGCGATCGGCTGCTTCGCGGGTGCCGGGGTAACGGGTTGGCTGGCGCAGCGCGCGGCGTCCAGCCAGAGCCTGGCGCAGGAACGCGGGCGAGAACTCGAGCGGCAGATGCGCGTCAGTCAGCTGGTCATCGAGGACATGCAGGACGGTGTGCTGGTGCTGGACCGGGACGGGCGCGTGACCCAGCACAATCCTCGAGCGCAGCGGCTGCTGGAGGCGGATTCGCTGATGGGCGAGGAGCTGTCGCAGAAATTGCCCGGTTTCGACGTCGCCTGGAACGCGTGGCGCGAGCGCCACGCCGCGGCCGCGCCGTATGATCTGGACCGCGGCGGCCGCGGGCTGCGCGTGCGTTTCGTTGAGACCGGGGAGGATCCCGAATTCTGCGTGCTGTTCCTGGAGGACATCACGCGCTCGCACGAGCAGGCGCAGCAGCTCAAGCTCGCGGCGCTGGGCCGGTTGACGGCGAACATCGCCCACGAGATTCGCAATCCGCTGTCGGCGATCAGCCATGCCAGTGAGCTGCTCGACGAGGAGCGCGGCACCGTGGATCGCCCGCGCCTGACGCGAATCGTGCGCGACAACACGCGCCGCCTCGAGCGCCTCGTTGCGGAAGTGCTGCAGCTCAGCCGGCGCGACCGCATGACGCGGGATCGCATCGACCTGAAATTCTGGCTGCCGACCTTCGTGGAGGAATTCTGTGCGAGCGAGTCTCTGCCGGGCGACCGGCTGGCGCTGGAAGGCATGCAGGGCGCGGTCGTCGAATTCGATCGCGAACACCTGCACCGGGTAATGTGGAACCTGCTGCGCAACGCGGTGCGCTATGCGCCGGCCGCGTCGCGCAGCGTGCGGCTCGAGCTGCGCACGATTGCCCATCAAGTACAATTAAGCGTGATCGATGACGGGCCCGGTGTTCCCGCGGCGGATCAGGCGCAATTGTTCGAGCCGTTCTTCACGACCGACAGCAAGGGCACGGGGCTCGGACTGTATCTGGCCCGCGAGTTGTGTGCGACGAACCGGGCCCGGCTGGAATACGTCGACGACCTGGAGGGTGCGCACTTCCGGATCCGTTTTGGCGAGGCGGCGAGGTGAAGCGCGGCGAGCACCGCCCGGAAGGGCGTGATGCCCGCGTTCTGGTCGTCGACGACGAGCCGGACATCCGGGAGCTCCTCGATCTGACGCTCGTGCGCATGGGGCTCGGCGTGGATGCGGTGGGCACCATCGCGGCGGCGAAGGAGCAGCTGCGCGAGGGGCGCTACAACCTCTGCCTGACCGACATGCGCCTGCCCGACGGAGAGGGGCTGGAGCTCGTGCGCCACATCGCGGCGCTGCCCGGCGACTTGCCGGTCGCCGTGATCACGGCTTACGGCAGCGCCGAGAACGCGGTGGCCGCGCTCAAGGCCGGCGCCTTCGACTACGTCTCGAAACCGGTCGGGCTGGAGCAGGTGCGCGCGCTCGTGCGGTCCGCCTTGTCCCTGCCGGAACGCGGCGAGCCCGCCCGCGAAACCCTGTCGCTGATCGGGGACAGCCCGCCGCTGCGCGCCGTCCGGGAAACGATCGCCAAGCTGGCGCGCACGCAGGCACCCGTGTACATCTCCGGCGAATCCGGCAGCGGCAAGGAGCTTGCCGCCCGACTGATTCACGTCCATGGCGCACGACGAGACCGGCCTTTCGTGCCCGTGAATTGCGGCGCGATTCCCGAATCGCTCGTCGAGAGCGAGTTCTTCGGCTACCGGAAGGGCGCGTTCACCGGCGCCGAGCAGGACCGCGACGGATTCTTTCAGGCGGCCAACGGGGGGACGCTGTTTCTCGACGAAGTGGCGGATCTGCCGCTCGCCATGCAGGTGAAGCTGCTGCGAGCGATCCAGGAGAAACGGGTGCGCAAGGTGGGCTCCACGCAGGAGGAGGCCGTGGATGTGCGCATCATCAGTGCCACGCACCAGGTCCTGGGTGCGCTCGTGCAGGCCGGCCGCTTCCGGCAGGATCTGTTCTACCGCCTCAACGTCATCGAGCTGAAGATGCCGTCCCTGCGCGATTGTCGCGAGGACATCGCGGAGATCGCGTCCGCCATCATGGAGCGGATCGCGCGGCCGAGCGGCAGGGCCGGGGCGCGCTTGACGGACGAGGCGCTCGAGGAACTCGGGCGGTACGGATTTCCCGGCAACGTGCGCGAGCTCGAGAACATCCTCGAGCGCGCGCTGGCGCTCTCGGCTTCGGACGAGATCGGCGTTGTCGATCTGAGTCTTGAGGCACCCAGCGAAACCGGGCCGGGCGCCGTGGAACCGCTCCCGCAGTACCTCGACGCCATCGAGCGCCGGGCGATCCTCGATGCCCTTGGCAAGACGGATTTCAACCGCACCGCGGCGGCGAAACTGCTGGGCATCACATTTCGCGCGCTCCGCTATCGCATGCAGCGTCTCGGTATCCACGATCGCGACCCTGGAGGCCGCGCCGCCTGACCGGATTCGGGCACGACGGAGTGCTGGCGGGGGCGCGCTTCGTCGCTTCACCCAATTGCGATGCGCGCCCAAGCGGTGCCGCGGTCACGCTGCTCGTGGTGCATGCCATCAGCCTGCCGCGCGGCCACTACGCCGGTGATGCGGTGGAGCGATTGTTCACCAACTGCCTCGACCCCGCCGCGCATCCGACGTTTGCGGAACTGCGCGGTCTGCGCGTCTCCGCGCATTTTCTGCTGCGGCGCAGCGGCGAGCTGGTTCAGTTCGTGCCGATGCAGCTGCGCGCGTGGCACGCCGGCGCATCGCGCTGGCGCGGCCGCGCACAGTGCAACGACTTCTCCATCGGCGTCGAATTGGAGGGCGTGGACGACGACGTCTTCGACGCGCGCCAGTACGCGGCGCTGGCGGCGCTGGTGCGCGTGCTGCGCGTTGCGCTGCCGATTCGCGAAGTTGCGGCGCACAGCGACATCGCACCCGGACGCAAAGCCGATCCGGGCACCGCATTCGATTGGCCGTTGTTGTTCGATTGCCTCGCGCGCGCCTGAGCGCGCATCGCCGGATCCTTCCGCGGCTTGCAATTTTGTTTTTCCGCGAGTACATTGCGCGCACTAGGCATAGTTCGCCATGGTGTTGTGCGTACTAGATGTTGTGGTTGAGGCTGCACTGCGCGAGAGACGGCGCGCAGCGCAAAAGGGGAGAGAGGAACGCGAAGCATGCAGTTGGTTCAGGAAAGCGCGAAGGCGCCGGCGGTGGGGAATCCACACATCGACGCGCCGGCATCGGCCCTCAGGGCGCTCGGTGCGGAGACCAAGGTCATCCGGCGCAACGGCGCCGTGGTGGGATTCGAGCCCGGCAAGATCGCCGTGGCGATGACAAAGGCGTTTCTGGCGGTGAACGGTGCGCAGGGTGCCGCGTCGGCGCGCATTCGGGATTTGGTCGCCGGGCTGACTGAAAACGTGGTTGCCGCGCTGATGCGGCGCCAGCCCGCGGGAGGGACATTCCATATAGAGGACATCCAGGACCAGGTTGAACTGGCCCTGATGCGCTCGGGGGAGCACGACGTCGCCCGGGCTTACGTGCTGTACCGCGAGGAGCGCTCGAAAGCGCGGGCCCTGGAGAAGGAAAAGGCCGGTCGCGAGCGGCCCGGCGCGGGGTCCGCGCTGCACATCCTCGACAACGGCACGCGGCGCCCGCTGGACGTGGCGGGATTGCGGCGGCGCATCGAGTCCGCCTGCGCGGGGCTCGGCGAGGCGATATCCCCGGCGCCGATCCTCGAGACGACGCTGCGCGACCTCTATGACGGTGTCCCGGCTGCGGAAGTCCGCAAGTCGGCGATCATGGCGGCGCGCGCGCTCATTGAAAAGGATCCCGCATACAGCTACGTCACGGCGCGGCTGCTGCTCGACACCATCCGGCTGGAAATCCTCGGCGACGAAGTCCCGCAGGAGGCGATGGCGACGCGTTACGCGGAGTATTTTCCGCAGTCCATCCGCCGGGGCATCGAGGCGGACCTGCTCGACCCGGAGCTTGCCCACTTCGACCTCGCTCGTCTGGGCGGGGCGTTGCGCGCCGAGCGCGACCTGGCGTTCGGTTATCTGGGGCTGCAGACGCTGTACGACCGTTATTTCCTGCATGTGCACGGCGAGCGGATTGAACTCCCGCAGGTCTTCTTCATGCGCGTTGCCATGGGGCTGGCGTTGCGCGAGCCCGACCGCGAGGCGCGAGCGATCGAGTTCTACGACGTGCTCTCGCGATTCGCGTTCATGAGCTCGACGCCGACCTTGTTCAATTCCGGCACGCGCCGCTCGCAGCTGTCGTCCTGCTATCTCAGCACGGTGTCGGACGATCTCGAGGGGATCTACGAGGCCATCAAGGAAAACGCGCTGCTCGCGAAGTACGCCGGGGGGCTCGGCAACGACTGGACGCCGGTGCGCGCGCTGGGCGCGCACATCAAGGGCACCAACGGCAAGAGCCAGGGCGTCGTGCCGTTCCTGAAAGTCGTCAACGACACCGCGGTCGCCGTCAACCAGGGCGGCAAGCGCAAGGGGGCCGTGTGCTCGTATCTGGAGACCTGGCACCTCGACATCGAGGAATTCCTCGAGCTGCGCAAGAACACCGGAGACGA
>DKBI01000022.1 GCA_002451175.1 Betaproteobacteria bacterium UBA6904 | reverse complement strand
GACACCAACGTGCTGATGCACGACCCCACGTGCCTGTTCCGCTTCCAGGAGCACGACCTGTACCTGCCGATCGGCACGCTGGAGGAACTCGACAACCACAAGAAGGGGCTGTCGGACGTGGCGCGCAACGCGCGGCAGGTGAGCCGTTTCCTCGACGAGATCCTGTCCAGCGTCCGCGGCACGACCGCCGCCGAGATCGCCGCCGGCATCCCGCTGCCGGCCCGCGCGGGCGAGGCCCCGCGCGGCGCGCTGTTCCTGCAGACGGAGGCGATCCACGGCGAGCTGCCCGCGACCTTCGCCGCCGGCAAGACCGACAACCAGATTCTCTCGGTCGTCCATACCCTGCAGAAGCGCGCGCCGCAGCGCCAGGTGATCCTGGTGTCGAAGGACATCAACATGCGCATCAAGGCGCGCGCGCTGGGCCTCGCGGCGGAGGATTACACCAGCGACAAGGTGCTCGAGGACACCGACCTGCTCTACACCGGCGTGCGGCAGCTGCCCGCCGATTTCTGGGACACGCACGGGCGCGACATGGAATCCTGGAAGAAGGAGGGCCACACGTACTACCGCGTGCGCGGTCCGCTGGTGCCGAAGCTGCAGCTGAACGAGTTCGTCTTCGACGAGTCCGGCGAGCGCCCGCTGCACGCCCTCGTCAAGGAGCGGCAGGGGCGCGTCGCGGTGCTCGAGACCCTGCGCGACTACACGCACGCGAAGAACGCCGTCTGGGGCGTGACCGCGCGCAACCGCGAGCAGANNGCCGTGGATGGGCGCCCTCGAGGACAACCTCGACGTGCTGAACGCCTCCGACGAATCCGGCGGCGAGTGGGGCCGCGCCGCCACGCGCGACCTCGTGCGCTCGCGCATCCGCGTCAAGTCGCTGAACTTCATGCGCGGCCGGACGTTCATCAACAAGTGGCTCATCATCGACGAGGCGCAGAANNGCAGATGAAGACGCTGATCACGCGGGCCGGCCCGGGCACCAAGGTGGTGTGCCTCGGCAACGTCGCGCAGATCGACACGCCCTACCTGACCGAGGGCAGTTCCGGCCTGACCTATGCGGTCGACCGCATGCGGGACTGGGCGCACGCCGGGCACGTCACGCTCGCCCGCGGCGAGCGCTCGCGCCTTGCGGACCACGCCGCCGCGACGCTCTGAATTTCTGCTAGGCTGCGCTACCTTTTTTTCAACCGGGGAACCCCATGATCGCGCTCGTACGTCCGCTGGTGGCGCTNNCGCATGCTGCGCATGGCGCAGGTCACGCCCAGCGACTACGTCGTCGACCTGGGCGCGGGCGACGGCAAGATCGCCATCGCCGCGGCCAAGCTGGGCGCGCGCTCCCTCGGCATCGAGTACAACCCCGACATGGCGAAGCACGCGCAGCGCAACGTCGAGAAGGCGGGGGTCGCCGCCAAGGCGAAGATCCTGCAGGGCGACATCTTCCTGACCGATTTCACGCAGGCGACGGTCGTCACGATGTACCTGCTGCCGCAACTCAACCTGAAGCTGCGGCCGCAGATCCTCGCCATGCGGCCCGGCACGCGCGTCGTGTCGCATTCGTTCAACATGGAAGACTGGGAACCCGACGAGACTTCCCGCATGGACGGGCGCAACGCGTATTTCTGGCTGGTGCCCGCGAAGGTGTCCGGCGCCTGGAGCTTCGAGGTCGGGGGCGAGCGTCACGAGCTCGCGCTCGAGCAGCGCTTCCAGAGGATCAGCGGCACGGTCGTGCTCAAGGGCGCGCAGGCCGGTTTGCGCGACGCCAACCTGCACGGCGACCTCATCAGCTTCGCGTTCGTCGACCAGGCCGGCGTGCGCCGCACGTTCAGCGGCCGGGTCGCCGGCAATCGCATCGACGGCAGCGTCCGCGCCGACGCCGGCGGCGAAGCGAAGTGGACCGCCGTTAGGAAGTAGCCCCGGCCAGCGGCGCCGGAGCGCCGCTTCCGGCCCGGCACCGACTCAGTAGCTCGCGTTGCTGGCGAGGTTCTCGAAGCGCGTGTACTGGCCGAGGAACGCCAGGTCCACGCGCCCGATCGGGCCGTTGCGCTGCTTGCCGATGANNGATGGCGCCGGACTCGCGCAGGTCCGACATCATCGGGCGCTTGTCGTTGCGCCCCTCGACCGCCCGCGAGAGCTGCGAGAGCGCGATCACCGGCGTCTCGAGCTCCTTGGCGAGGGCCTTCAGCGAGCGCGAGATTTCCGAAATCTCGGTCGCCCGGTTTTCGCCCTGCGACGACGCCGACATGAGCTGCAGGTAGTCGACGACGACGAGCCCCAGCTTGCCGCACTCGCGGCGGATGCGGCGCGCGCGCGCGCGCAGCTCGAGCGCGTTCAGCGCGGCCGTTTCGTCGATGTAGATCGGCGCCTCGTGCAGGCGCCCCATGGCATGCGAAAGGCGCTGCCACTCCTCGTCGGAGAGCCGGCCGGTGCGCATCTTGTGCTGGTCCACGTGCGCAATCGAGCCGAGCACGCGCGCGGCGAGCTGCGTGCCGGACATCTCCATGCTGAAGATCGCCACCGGCAGGCCGTTCTCCACCGCGACGTGCTCGGCGATGTTCAGCGCGAGCGCCGTCTTGCCCATGCTCGGCCGTCCGGCGACGATGATCAGGTCGCCGGGCTGCAGGCCCGCCGTCCGCTCGTCCAGGTCGAGGAAGCCGGTCGGGATTCCCGTGACGCCGGACTGGTCCGTGCGATGGTAGAGCTCGTCGAGGCGCTCGAAGACGCGCGCCAGCTCCTGCTTGATGTCCTTGAATCCCTGCCCGCTGCGCGTGCCGGACTCGCCCACTTCCATGATGCGCGCCTCGGCCTCGTCGAGCAGCTGGCGCACGTCCTTGCCCGTGGGGCTGAGGGCGCCCTCGGCGATGTCGGTGGCCACCTGCGCGAGGCGGCGCTGCGTCGCGCGCTCGCGGACCAGCTCCGCGTAGCGGCGGATGTTGAGCGCCGAGGGCGTGCTCTGCGACAGCGCGCCGAGATACGCGGCGCCGCCGGTCCGGTCGCGGTCCTCGCTCGACTCGATCGACTCGGCGACGGTGATGACGTCCGCGGGCTTGCCCGCTTCGATCAGCTTGACGATCTGCCGGTAGATGCGCCGGTGGTCGTCGCGGTAGAAGTCGTCCGCGCCGACGACGTCGGCGATCTTGTCGAACGCGTGGTTGTCGAGCAGCAGCCCGCCGAGCAGCGACTGCTCGGCCTCGACCGAGTGCGGCGGAACCCGCATCGCGAGGACCTGAGGGTCCACGGGATCGGAGCGGAGCGACTGCGCGGGCGGCGTGCGGGCCATCGAGCGGTCAGCTTACCAGTTCAGCCGTCGAGCAGGACGCCGACCGCCGTCCGCCGTGCTCAGGACTCGCCGAGCACGGACACCGTGATCGTGACGACGACGTCGCCGTGCAGCGCGATCTGGATCGGGTAGTCGCCGGTCTGCTTCAGCGGCCCGGCGGGCATGCGCACCATCGCCCGCTCCACCTCGTGCCCCTGCTTCTCCAGCGTCTCGACGATGTCGATGTTCGTCACCGACCCGAACAGGCGCCCGTCGACGCCGGCCTTCTGCGCGATCTGGATGGTCAGCCCGTCCAGCTTCGCGCCGCGCTCGCGCGCCTTGTCCAGGGACGCGGCCTGCGCCTGCTCCAGCTCGGCGCGGCGCGCCTCGAACGCCTTGAGGTTGGCCTCGGTCGCCCGCTTCGCCTTGCCGTGCGGCAGCAGGTAGTTGCGCGCGAAGCCGTCCTTCACCTTCACGACGTCGCCGAGCTCGCCGAGATTGACCACCTTTTCCATCAGGATGATTTGCATGGCCTGGTTTCCCCGCGTCTCAGTGCAGATCGGTGTACGGCAGCAACGCGAGGTAGCGCGCGCGCTTGATCGCATCCGACAGCTGGCGCTGGTATCCCGCCGCCGTGCCGGTGATGCGTGCCGGAATGATCTTGCCGTTCTCGTTGATGAAGTCCTTCAGCGTCTCGATGTCCTTGTAGTCGATCCACTCGACCTTCGCCGCCGTGAAGCGGCAAAACTTGCGCCGCCGGAACAGGGCCCGCTGGCCGCGATCCTTCTTGTCCTTGGGCTTGCCCTTGCCTTTGCCTTTTCTGCCGAATGCCATGTCACACTCCTTCGATGAATTCGATGCGCGTGGCGTGCACCACCGGCCGCCGGGACCGGCGGCTCCGGGCACACAGAAAACCTTCCACTCGCATCATGCTGTCCAGTGAGGCCGCGGCGACGAGCCGCGCCTGTGTCTCAAATGCAATCGCTTCAATGTCCGCCTCGACCGTGCGCCGCGTTCCGGCCTCCTCGCGCTCCGATGCGTGCTGCAGCCGGAACTCGATCACCGCAACCCCGGCCGGCGTGCGCCGCAGCGCGCCCAGATCCTTCAGCCGGCCCGCAATCGCGACGTGGTTGTCGCCGATCAAGCGCCCGCGGGCTCTTCGGCGGGCCGCGGCTCGGCCGCAGCGCGCGTTTCCGCGCCGCGCTCCGCACCGCGGTCCATCAGCGATTTCGACTTCTCCTCCTTCATCATCGGCGAGGGCGCCGTCACCGCCTTGGTCATGCGCACCACGAGGTGGCGCAGCACGGCATCGTTGAACTTGAACGAATGCTCGAGCTCCGCCAGCGTCTCGCCGTCGCATTCGATGTTCATCAGCACGTAATGCGCCTTGTGCATCTTCTGGATCGGGTAGGTGAGCTGGCGCCGGCCCCAGTCCTCCAGGCGATGCACCTTGCCCTCGCGCTGCGCGATCACGCCGCGATAGCGCTCGACCATGGCGGGCACCTGCTCGCTCTGGTCGGGATGGACGATGAAAACGATTTCGTAATGTCGCATGCGGTCTCCTCGTGGGTTGAGCCGCCCGCCATGCGAGGACGGTGCGGCAAGGAAGAAGGGCCCCAGGGGGCCCGGAAAGGCGTTGAATTCTAAGGAGGTTCGGCGGTTAGCGCAAGCCGCGCCGGCGCACCGACTCGAACAGGCACACGCCCGCCGCGACCGAGACGTTGAGGCTCTCGACCTGCCCGAGCATCGGGATCCGCACCAGCAGGTCGCAACGTTCCCGGGTCAGCCGCCGCATGCCCTCCCCCTCCGCCCCCAGCACCCAGGCGACCGCCTGCGGCAGGTCCGCGGCATACAGATCCTGCTTCGCGCTCTCGTCGGCGCCGACCACCCAGATGTTGCGCTCCTTCAGCTCCTCCATCGTGCGCGCGAGGTTCGTCACCATGACGTAGGGCGTGATCTCCGCGGCGCCGCTCGCGACCTTGGAGACGACCGGGCTGAGGCCCGCGGATCGATCGCGCGGCGCAACCACCGCCGTCGCGCCGGCCGCGTTGGCGACGCGCAGGCAGGCGCCCAGATTATGCGGATCGGTGACGCCGTCGAGCAGGAGCAGCAGCGGCGCGCCTTCGGTCGCGTCGAGCAGAGCGTCGAGATCCTGCGTGGCCGGGCGGCCCGCAACGCGGGCCACCACGCCCTGATGGCGTCCGCCGCCCGCGAAACCGTCGAGCCGTTTCGCCGGCACCCGGATCAGCCGCACGCCCGCGCGCTCGGCAGCCGCCGCGAGATCCTTGGCGCGCCCGTCCTGGCGCGTCTCGTCGAGGAAAATCTCCAGCACCGCGGCGGGCTCCGCGCGCACGCGCGCGAGCACGGCGTGAAAGCCGATCAGCAGCCGGGCGTCCGCGCGCGGCGCGTCAGGCTTCATGCGCCGCCGGGATCCGCATCACTTTCCGGCCGCCTCGGCGACCGGCACGAAGTCCATCTTGCGGCCCTCGAGGTCCACGCGCACGAGCTTCACGCGAATGCGGTCGGCGAGCCGGTAGCGCTTGCCCGTGCGCTCCCCGAGCAGCAGGTGCCGCTGCGGCTCGAACCGATAGTAGTCCCTGCCCAGCTCCGAAATGTGCACCAGCCCGTCGACGAAATAGTCGTCGAGCGTCACGAACAGCCCGAACGCCGTGACGCCGGTGATGCGGCCGCTGAACAGGCCGCCGACGTGCTCCTGCATGTAGCGGCACTTGAGCCAGTTCTCGACGTCGCGGCTCGCCTCGTCGGCGCGGCGCTCGGTCTCCGAGCAGTGGCGGCCGAGCTC
This sequence comes from Betaproteobacteria bacterium UBA6904, assembly GCA_002451175.1. Taxonomy (GTDB): domain Bacteria; phylum Pseudomonadota; class Gammaproteobacteria; order Burkholderiales; family SG8-39; genus 2-02-FULL-66-14. Next base: position 595 of record DKBI01000022.1, on the reverse strand, counting down.
CGCCCAGTCGACGCCCTCGTAGCGCCCGCCGTCGAGGCAGGCGCGGATCGCGCGGTGCACGACGAGATCCGGGTAGCGCCGGATCGGCGAAGTGAAATGCACGTAGGCGTCGAAGGCGAGTCCGAAATGACCGAGATTGCGCGGGCTGTACACCGCCTGCTTGAGCGAGCGCAGCAGAATCGTCTGCAGCAAGGCGAAATCGGGCCGGCCGCGAATGCGCTCGAGCAGCTCCGCATAGTCCTTGGGCCGCGGCTTCTCGCCGCCCCCCAGCTGCAGCCCGAGCTCGGCGAGAAATTCGCGCAGCGCCTGCACGCGGTCCGCCGCCGGCACGTCGTGCACGCGGTAGAGCGTCGGATGCCCCCGCGCCGCGAGGAACGCGCCGGCGCAGACGTTCGCCGCGAGCATGCACTCCTCGATCAGGCGGTGCGCATCGTTGCGCTCGGTGGGCACGATGCGCTGCAACCGGTCCGCGGCATCGAACACCATGCGCGTCTCGACCGTCTCGAAATCGATCGCGCCGCGCACACCGCGCTGCTCCGCCAGGCGCTGGAACACCGTGTACAGCGTGCCAAGCGGCTCGGTCGCCGCGCCCGCG
>DKBI01000023.1 GCA_002451175.1 Betaproteobacteria bacterium UBA6904 | reverse complement strand
ACGACGCGCATGCCGCGCCCGCCGCCCCCGCCCGCTGCCTTGATGATCACCGGATAGCCGATGCGCCGCGCGATGCGCACGATCTCCTTGGGATCGTCCGGCAGCGCGCCTTCGGAACCCGGGACGCACGGCACGCCCGTTTTCAGCATCGCCTGTTTGGCGCTGACCTTGTCGCCCATCAGGCGGATGTTGTCCGGGCGCGGGCCGATGAAGACGAATCCCGAGCCCTCGACCTTTTCGGCGAAATCGGCGTTTTCCGAAAGAAACCCGTACCCCGGGTGGATGGCTTCCGCGTCGGTCACTTCCGCCGCGCTGATGATGGCCGGAATGTTGAGATAACTCTGCGCCGCGGGCGCCGGACCGATGCAGACGGACTCGTCCGCAAGCTTGACGTACTTTGCCTCGGTGTCCGCCACCGAGTGCACGACCACGGTGCGGATGCCAAGTTCGCGGCACGCGCGCTGGATGCGCAGCGCGATCTCGCCNNCTTCATCGCCTCGATGATGCACACGGTCTGGCCTTCCTTGATCGACTGGCCGACTTCGGCGAACGGATTGGCGGTGGGGGATGGCGCCCGATAGAACGTGCCGACGATCGGCGCCTTGATGATGTGTCCTTCCGCCGGTGCGGCCGCCGGCGCCGGAGGTGCGGCGGGCGCTCCTGGAGCCGCTGCGGGCGTCATCGCGGGAGCTGCCGCCGGCCCAGCCAACGGGTTTGCGGTCCCGCCCTTGACGATCTTGACCCTTTCCTCGCCCTCGGTGATCTCGAGCTCCCCGATCCCCGATTCCTGCACCAGGTCGATCAACTTTTTCAGCTTGCGCAAATCCATTCGGCGCTAATCCTTCCGTGTAGGACGCTCGGGAGCCGCGAGGCTCACGGCAGGCCCAGGGCGTGCCGGAGCGCCAGGTCATAGACGCCGCTGCCCAGCCCGACAATGCTGCCAACTGCGATGTCCGAGAAGTACGAGTGCCTGCGCCACGGCTCGCGCGCATGGACGTTGGACAGGTGAACCTCAATGAACGGAATCCCCACCGCCAGCATCGCGTCGCGCAGCACCACGCTCGTGTGGGTGAGGCCGGCGGGGTTGAGGATGATGAAGTCCACGCCCTGCTTTTTCGCCCGATGGACTGCGTCGACCAGCTCGCCCTCGTGATTCGACTGCAGGCAGCGGATTGCGACCTTTGCCGATTTGGCCGCCCGGGCAAGACGGCGGTTGATGTCCTCCAACGCCTCCCGGCCGTAGAGGTGCGGCTCACGGGTTCCCAGCAGGTTCAGGTTCGGTCCATGAAGCACGAGGATGGATCGATGCGCGGGAAGTGGTTTCTTGCTCATCTCTTCATGTCCGTAGGCCGCATTTTAGACGCTTTTGGCAACAGAATCCCGTTAGTCAGCTTTCCCGTTGCCGGCGGAAATGCCCAGTTCGGACAGCCAGCGATCGAGTTCTGCACGTTCGAGCTGACCAAGCTTCCGCTTTCGCGGCTTGCCAGTCTGGTCGAGTACAACGGTGAAGGGCAAGCCGGCGGCGGAATTACCCAATCGCTTCATCAGGTCCATCGTCCCGGCGTCGCCAACGAGGATCGTGTATGAAATCCCTGAAGTTTTCACGAATTCGGACATTTTATCTGCACGATCGATACCGATACCTACAAATTCGACTCCAAATCTAGAATATTGCCTCCTTGCTTCTATGAGCATCGGGATCTCCTCGCGGCAGGGAGCGCACCAAGTTGCCCAGAAGTTGAGGATGACGACCTTGCCAGCCCACTCGGCAAGACTTCGTGGTTTTCCGGCCAGATCCGGAAGGCGCACCTGTGCGAGCGCCTCTCCTCCTCCTGAAAGGCGTTCCAGGAGCGATGGCCCGACGACGAATCCCGCCGCGGCTGCCGCCGCCGCGACGCCCACCAGCGCGAGCGCGTCACGCCTTCGCAGCGTCACTGTCCCGGAGTATGAGCGCGGCGACTTCGCGAATCCCAGCCCGTTCGTAAGGCCGCCCGGCCAGTGAGGACTTGAGCACCAGACGCTCATCGCGCGAATCGAACACAGTGATGCGGAAGGGGGTTCCCTCCCAGTCGAGAGCAAGCACGGTTGCCGCGTGGCCCCGGTCGCCGGCAAAGCGACGCACCTGGTGCGTCGTATAGGCCATGTTCCTTTGCAGAAGAAACAGCTCGATCGCCTTCGGATTCTCCGGAAACAGCTGCAGTTCCACCGCCGCGTGCTCGCTCGCGATTCCTTTCAGAACCGCACCGACCAGATAGGGCCTGAATTCCGCGAGAACCTGCATCGCATTCAGCGCTGTCTGGCGCAGGTCCGCCACCGTCTCTGCATGCGCCGATGCACCGTAGAGCGCCCGGTAGGCGCGCAACTCGGCCTCCACCTCCTCGTTTCCGGGCAGGAACCGGCCGTCGGCAGTACCGATCTGCCGCGCCGCTTTGCGCTTGGCGAGCGCGAAGTCGTCGATGCCGTCCTCTGCCATGATGCGGGCGGCCGCCGCAGCAATCTGCGCCCGCACGCCTCCTCTGCCGCCATCACGCCCCATGGTAAGCCGCCTTGGTCCCAGGCGATGGATCATAGCGCACGCGTTCCCGTACAATCGCCGCCTTTTCCCCGCGGACTCCGCTTGCACCTTCACATCCTCGGCATCTGCGGCACCTTCATGGGCGGAATTGCCGCCATCGCCCGGCACGCGGGTCATCGCGTAACGGGCTGTGACCAGAACGTCTATCCCCCGATGAGCGACCAGCTTCGTTCGCTGGGCGTGGATCTGGTCGAGGGCTACGCCGCGGACCAGATCGCGCTTTCCCCGGATTGCTGGGTGGTGGGAAACGTCGTTACGCGGGGCAACCCGCTGATGGAGGCGATCCTGGACCGCGGCGAGCGCTTCATCTCCGGGCCACAGTGGCTTCGGGAAAATGTGCTTGTAAATAAGTGGGTGCTCGCTGTTGCTGGAACACATGGCAAGACGACGACCTCGAGCATGCTGACGTGGATTCTGGAACGCTCCGGCATGGCGCCCGGCTACCTGATCGGCGGCATCCCCATGGATTTCAAGCACAGCGCTCGGCTGACGGAATCCACGCACTTCGTCATCGAAGCGGATGAATACGACACCGCGTTCTTCGACAAGCGATCGAAGTTCGTTCACTACTGCCCGAGGACCGCGATCCTCAACAATCTCGAATACGATCACGCGGACATCTTCGACGACATCGCAGATATCAAGCGCCAGTTCCACCATTTCGTGCGCATGGTCCCGAGGTCCGGAAGAATCGTTTCCAACGGCCGAGACGGAAACCTTAAGCATGTGCTCACTTACGGTAAATGGAGCCCCTTAGAAGAGTTCGGTGTGGATGCCGGATGGCAGTGCGGACCGCCAGACGATGCGGGATCCTTCGATGTCGCCTGGGCGGGCCACCTTATGGGACGGGTACGCTGGACGCAAAGCGGCGAGCACAATCGGTTGAATGCGCTGGCAGCGATCGCGGCCGCGCGACATGCCGGCGTAGACCCAAGGGCGGCGATCGACGCGCTCGGATCATTTACCGGCGTCAAGCGCCGCCTCGAACTCCGTGGTCAGTCGAAGGGTGTCTTCGTGTACGACGATTTCGCTCACCATCCGACGGCCATTGCGGCGACCCTCGAAGGTCTGCGCCAGAGCGCGCAAACCGGACGTATCCTCGCCGTGCTCGAACCGCGCTCGAATACGATGAAGCGCGGAGTGATGAAGGATCAACTTCCCGAAAGTCTCGCGGCTGCCGACCGCGTATTCGTGCATGCTGCGGGGCTCGACTGGAATCCACGCGCCGTCTTCGATGCCGACAGGGCCTGCATCGCCGAGAATCTGGACGCGCTCGTCGAGGCGGTCGCCATCGAGGCCAGGCCTGGGGATAGGGTGCTGGCCATGTCGAACGGGGGTTTTGGCGGGTTCCATGAAAAGCTCCTGGCGCGTCTGGAGCGAGGATCATGACGCCCGCCGTGTCTCAGCGGGCCGCCGATGGGTTCCACGCCGCATGCGGGGGCGGGCGACATGATGATCTACCTGCACGGCTTCAATAGCGCCCCGGCGTCGCGCAAGGCGCGCATGCTGCACGCTTATCTCGACAGCCGCGGCCTGGCTGCGCGGTTCACATGCCCGGCGCTGCCCCATCGCCCCGCGGCGGCCGTGACGCTGATCGAAGAAGAAATCGGGCGCAGCGGCAGCCGGCCGACGCTCGTCGGGAGTTCGCTGGGCGGATTCTATGCGACGTATTTCGCCGAAAGGCACGACCTGCGAGCGGTGCTCATCAATCCGGCCGTCACGCCGCACATCGGGCTGGCAGCCTATCTCGGCGCGCAGACCAATCTCTACACCGGCGAGGCCTACGATCTGAAGCGCGACGACCTCGACGCACTGGCGGCGCTCGCCACTGCCCGGGTCAACCCCGAGCGCTATCTGCTTTTGCTCGAGACCGGGGATGAGGTTCTCGATTGGCGCGAGGCGGCGCGCAGGTACGAGGGCGCGCGCACCGTGATCCGGGACGGGGGCGACCACACCCTGCAGAGCTTCGCAGAGCATCTGCCGCGCATTGCGGCGTTTGCGGGGCTGGACGCCGGGCAGTGAACGTCCTGTACGAAGAGGACGGCGAGTTCAAGGTCGGCGCGGTGCTTTCGCAGTCTCCGGCCTCGCTGCAGATCGAGAGTCCGCACGGCCGGCGTTCGAAGATCAAGGCCGCGCACGTGCTGCTCGGCTTTGAGCGGCCCTCGGGCCAGGAACTTCTCGCCGAGGCGCACCGTTTTGCCGACACCCTCGACACGGATTTTCTCTGGCAGTGCTGCGGCGAAGCGGAGTTCGGCTTTCGGGACCTCGCCCGCGAGTACGTCGGCCGGGAGCCCTCGGCGCCGGAGGCCGCCGGCGTGCTCCTCAAGCTGCATGCGGCGCCGATGTATTTCTACCGCCGCGGCCGAGGGCATTACCAGGCTGCGCCGGAAGCCACGCTCAAGCTCGCGCTCGCCGGTCTGGAGAAGAAGAAGCGCCTGCAGGAAATGATCGTGGCGTGGACTGGCGCGCTGGCCCGGTTCGATTGTCCGCCGGAGGTCGCCGCGTTGCGCGACGAGCTCCTCTATGCCCCGGATCGCGCGAAACCCGAGACCAAAGCGCTCGAGCAGGCCTGCCGCGAGACCGGGCTATCGGCGCCGCGGCTGTTCGAGCGCTGCGGTCTGCTGCCGGACACGCAGGCCTACCACGTGAACCGTTTTCTGCACGAATTCTTTCCCAACGGCGCGCGTTTTCCGTCGCATCCGGCAGCGCCTGCGCCCGAGGGGCTGCCGCAGGCCGACGTCGAAGCCTTTAGCCTCGATGACGCTGGCACGACGGAAATCGACGACGCGTTCTCCATCACGCGGGTCAATGACGACGAGTGGCGCGTCGGAATTCACATCGCCGCGCCGACATTGGGCTTTACCCCCGGTTCGCCGCTCGACGCGATGGCACGCGAGCGCCTCGCCACGGCGTACCTGCCTGGGCGCAAGTACACGATGCTGCCCGAGGACACGATTGAGACGTTCTCGCTCGATCACGGCAGCCACCAGCCCGCCGTGTCGCTGTACTTGACGGTCTCGCCGCATGACCTGAGCGTGCGCCGCAGCGAATCGCGCATCGAACAGGTGCGCATCGCTGCCAACCTGCGCCACACGGAATACGACGCACTGAACGCCGCGTTTGAAAACGGGAGCCGGGTGGGGCTGCGCTTCGAGGATGCGCTGGGCGATCTCTGGCGCCTGGCGGGCGCGCTGGAGCAGCGGCGGGGCAAACCCAGCGTCAGCACAGGGCAGGTGGATTTCACGTTCCGCGTCGAGGGCGACCGGGTGACGATCCTGCCGCGCCGCCGCGGCGCGCCGCTCGACAAGCTGGTGTCTGAGTTGATGATCCTCGCGAACGCCAGCTGGGGGGCGTTCCTCGCCGAGCGCGGTGTGGCGGCGATTTATCGCGCGCAGACCTCGGGCAAGGTCCGCCTGACGGTCCATCCGGAACGGCACGAGGGACTCGGCATCGGCGGCTATGCTTGGCTGACGTCTCCGCTGCGGCGCTACGTCGACCTGGTGAACCAGTGGCAGCTGATCGCGGCGCTCAGCGCGCGCCGCGCGCCGTTTGCGCGCAACTCGGAGAGCCTGCTCGGGGCGATGCGCGCCTTTGAATTGACGGCGGCGCGCTACGACGAGCATCAGCGCACGCTGGAGTCATACTGGTGCCTGCGCTGGCTGCAGCAGGAAGCGCTGCAGGACGCCACGGCGCTCGTGGTGCGCGAGAACCTGGTGCGCTTCGAAGGCTTGCCGCTCCTGCAGCGCGTACCTTCGCTGCCGGAGCTGGAGGCTGGCACGCGGGTGCGTCTCGTCATCGACGGCCTGGATCTCATCGAGCGGCAGGTTGCCTGCCGCTATCGCGAGACGCTGGATCCCGGGGGTCCGCCCAAGGCGACGGGCATAGAATAGCGCCCGGATATTCTCCGGAGCCGATTTGTCGGGCGCCTTCGCAACCTTCTTGTTCCGTCCCGCCGATTACTGGGCGCGTCTCGATCGCCAGTCGCGCCTACTGTGGGTGTCGGTGGGTGCGTCCGTCCTGCTGCATGCCTTCGCGCTGAGCGTCCATTTCCGCTTTCCCGACGCGCTGCGCTGGAAATCCGCGAGCCAGCCGCTGGACGTCATCCTCGTCAACGCGCGGACGCAGGAGGCACCGGCGAAGCGTGAGGCGCTCGCCCAGGCCAATCTCGACGGCGGCGGCAATACGGACGAGGCGCGCCGGGCCCGCACGCCCCTGCCGGTTACCGAGCCGCGCGACGCGGGGCGCGATCTGGCCGAGGGGCAGCGCCGGGTGCAGCAGCGCGAGCCGAAGCGGCAGCGCGTGCTCACGCAGCCGGCGCCGGCACCGGCGAACGCGGTCCCGGACACCACGCAACGTGCCGAATCCAGCGAACCGGCGCCGCGCGTTTCGGGCCGCGATCTCGCAGATCTCGCGCTGACGGCGCTCAAGCTGCAGGCGCAGATCGACCGCGCGCACGAGGAATACCAGAAGCGCCCGCGGAAGAAATTCCTCGGGGCGCGCGCCACCGAGTACCGTTTCGCGCAGTACGAGGAGGGCTGGCGGATGAAGATCGAGCGCATCGGCACGCTCAACTATCCCTCGGAGGCGCGAGGCAAGCTGTACGGCAGCCTGCGCCTGACCGTGACCATTCGGCCGGACGGCACCGTGGACAAGATGGAGCTCGATCGCTCCTCCGGGCTGAAGGTTCTCGACGAAGCGGCGTACCGGATCGTGCGCATGGCCGAGCCGTTTGCGCCGTTCCCGGCCGATATCCGGCGTGACGTCGATCTGCTCGTCATCACGCGCACCTGGTTCTTCGAGCGCGGCGATACGCTCGGCACGCGCGCGGAATAGGCGAGGGCGGGGAGCGCGTGACGGACCGCTACGCTGTCATCGGCAACCCGGTCGCGCATTCCAGGTCGCCTTGGATTCATGCGCAGTTTGCGCAGGCCACGGGGCAGGACATGGAGTACGTCCGAATCGAGTCGCCGCTCGAGGGCTTTGCGCAGACGGTCGATGATTTTCGCCGCCGCGGCGGCTGCGGCGCGAACGTCACTTTGCCGTTCAAGGAGGCGGCGTATCGGTACAGCGCGGTGCTCACGCACCGGGCACGCGCGGCGCGGGCCGCGAACACCCTGCAGTTCGCCGAAAACGGCGTGCTCGGCGACAACACCGACGGTGCCGGACTCGTCCGCGACCTCGTCTCCAATCTCGGGTGCGCGATGGCGGGAATCCGCGTGCTGCTGATCGGTGCCGGCGGCGCGGCCCGGGGGGTGATCCTGCCGCTGCTCGAGGCCGGCTGCGCGCAATTGGTGGTTGCCAACCGCACGCCGGCGCGCGCGGCGGCCCTGGCCGCCGAGTTTGCCTCCAACGAACGCGCCCACCCACTCTCCGCCACGGGGTTCGACGGCCTGGCGGGAGCCTCCTTCGACCTGGTGATCAACGCGACTTCTGCGGGACTCTCGGGTGCGGCCCTGCCGCTGCCTGCAACAGTCTTTGGGCGCGATGCCCTCGCGTATGACATGGTGTACGGGCACGACACGCCGTTCCTCGCCCAGGCGCGCGCCGCTGGTGCCCGGGCGTGCGACGGGTGGGGCATGCTCGTCGAGCAGGCGGCCGAGTCGTTCCTGCTCTGGCGCGGAGTCCGTCCCCCCACGGCGCCCGTGCTGGCCGCGCTGCGCGCCGTCTGAGCGGGCGGCACGCGATGACGCGCTACGCGCGCTGGGCCTGGCGTCTCCTCGCATACAGCGTCGCGACGCTGATTCTCACAGTCGCGGTCGTCCAGGGCTGGTACTACGCGCACGTACTGTGGTGGAGCCAGCACAATCCGGAGCAGACCGCGTTCATGCGCGCGCGCCTCGAGCAGCTGCAATCCAGGAACCGCGCCGCCGTGCTGCGCCACCGCTGGGTGCCCTACGAGCGGATCTCGGCGCAGCTCAAGCGTGCCGTCGTGGCGGCGGAGGACGCGAAGTTCGTCGGTCACGAGGGCTTCGACTGGGAGGCGATCCAGAAGGCGATGGAGCGCAACGAGCGCAAGGGCGCGGTGGTCGCGGGCGCCTCGACCATCAGCCAGCAGCTCGCCAAGAACCTCTTTCTGTCCGGCGAACGGTCCTGGTTGCGCAAGGGGCAGGAGGCCGCGATCACGCTGATGCTGGAGACCGTCATGCCGAAACGGCGCATTCTGGAGATCTACCTCAACGTGGCGGAATGGGGTGAGGGGCTCTTCGGCGCCGAGGCCGCCGCGCGCTACCACTTCGGCGTCTCCGCCGCGGACTTGAACGCCGAGCAGGCCGCGTGGCTCGCGGCGATCCTCCCGAGCCCGCGGCGCTACGAGCGGGGGCGCACCACGTCCTACGTGCAGGGCCGCGTGCAGACGATCATCGCCCGCATGCCGGCGGCCAAAATTCCTTAACTCGCGCGACGCGCGGCGATAGACTCGCGGACATGAATTGGCGCGCCAGCTACGACTGGAAATTCGTCGCGCGCGCGTCGGTGGTCATCGCGCTCGTGTTCGCCGCGCTGCTGTCGTCCTGGGTGGGCATCGAGGCCGAGCGCAACGGCAAGGAGGCCGTCACCGACGCGTCGCTGCTCGCGCGGCGCGTCTTCGACGTATCGCTGCTGGCCTACGAACTGGAGACGCTGCAGGAACGCTACCTGGGCGAGGCGCTGCGCTCGAAAATCCCTGCCAAGGCGGTCGATGATCGGATCCGCGATCGATATCTGAGCACGCTCGCGACACTGCGCCTCGAGATGGACGCGATGGCCGGGGCACGCCTGGAGGCGGGCGAGGGAGCCTTGCTGCAGTCTGCGAAGCGCACGCTCGAGCGTTACGAGGGCATCGCCTCCGCCTTGCAGGCGCCGCGCAACCCGAAAGGCGGTGCGGCGGCTTTGAGCGCAGCGCTCGGCGACGCCACGGCCAACCGCGTCGCGGCCCAACTCCGCGAACTGGGCAATCAGGTAAGCGCGCGGGCGGCCTCCGCGGCGGAAGAGGCCAGCGAGGCGGGCGACCGGGCGCGCGTGCTGCTCGTCATCTTCGGCGGCGTGTCGCTGCTCCTCGCGCTGTATCTGGCCCATTGGCTCGGCGTCGCGCTCGCCAAGTCGAGCGCGCTCACGGCTCGGCTCGCGGAAATGGCGCGCATCGACGCGCTCACCGGGTTGCCGAACCGGCGTGTCTGGGACGAGGACCTCGGCAAGGGGCTCGACCGGGCGCGCCGGACGGGGCTTGCGTGCGCGATCGGGCTGATCGACCTGGACCATTTCAAGCGCTATAACGACACGCACGGTCACCAGGCCGGAGACCGCCTGCTGCGCGAAGTCGCGCAGGCGCTCGCCGGACGCATGCGGGCGGGAGATTTGATCGCGCGCTACGGCGGCGAGGAGTTCGCCGTCCTGCTGCACGGTTGCGATGCCGCGAGCGCGCAGAAATTCTTCGAGCGCCTGCACGGCGCAATGCCGAAGGACGCCACGTTCTCGGCGGGCGTTTCCGACACGGACGGCCGGGAGGCCGCCGAAGACGTGCTCCAGCGCGCCGACGGCGCGCTCTACCGTTCGAAGTCCGACGGCCGCGACCGTACCACCGTGATTCGTCGCGAGGCGAGAGGGCCATGACGGGACTGCCGGATCGCCTGGAAGTCGAGGACCTGCAGCAGAACCTCGGTGAAATCCAGGCGGTCCTCGCGCGCCTGCGTCCTGCGGAAGACGGCGCGGCACCCGCAGAGCACGACCCGGCACTGCTCGCCACGGTGCGTGCCCGGCTCGACCGGCTGCATCCCGCCGACATCGCCGTGGTCCTCGAGGCGCTGCCGCTCGACGAGCGGCAGATCGTCTGGGAGCTCGTGCGGGCCGAGCGCGAGGGCGAAATCCTGCTCGAGCTGTCGGATGCCGTGCGCGAGTCGCTCATCGCGCGCATGGAGCCGCGCGAGCTGGTGGCCGCCGCCGGAACCCTGGAGGCCGACGAGATCGCCGACCTGCTGCCGGATTTTCCGGAGGCGGTCGCGCAGGACGTCATCCGTGCGCTGCCGCAGGAGGAGCGCGAGCAGCTGCGGGCGGCTCTGTCCTACGAAGAGGGCACGGTGGGCGCGGTCATGGACTTCGACCAGGTGACCGTGCGCGAGGACGTGTCGCTGGAGGCCGTCACGCGGTACCTGCGGCGGCTGGACCAGCTTCCCGATCACACCGACCAGCTGTTCGTCGTCGACCGCGAGCAGCGGCTGCGCGGCACGCTGCCGCTGGCGCAGCTGATCGTCGCGGACCTCGAGCTCGAGGTCGGCCAGGTGATGGCGGCGGTGAGCTTGCAGCTGCACCCCGAGGATGCCGCCGAGGACGCCGCGCAGGCGTTCGAGCGCTACGACCTCGTCTCCGCGCCCGTGGTCGATCACTTCGGGCGGCTCATCGGGCGCCTTACGGTCAATGCCGTGGTCGATTACATCCGGGACATGAGCTCGCAGGCGCAATTGGCCGAGTCCGGGCTGCGAGAGGAGGAGGACATCTTCGCCCCGGTCTGGAACAGCTTCCGCAACCGCTGGGCGTGGCTCGCGGTGAACCTCGTGACGGCATTCATCGCCTCGCGCGTCATCGGCGCGTTCGAGGGTTCGATCGAAAGGCTCGTCGCCCTCGCCGCGCTGATGCCCATCGTCGCCGGCATCGGCGGCAACTCCGGCAACCAGACGACGACGATGATCGTGCGGGCCCTCGCGCTCGGGCAGATTCAGCGCGAGTACTGGGGGCGGCTGCTGCGCAAGGAGCTCAGTGTGGCCACGCTGAACGGCGTCGCGTGGGGGACGCTCCTCGGCGCGGTCGCCTTCGCGCTCTACGGCAGCGTGGCGCTCGGCGGCGTCATGGCGCTGGCGATGCTGCTCACGCTGCTCCTCGCCGCCGGCATGGGCGTGGCGATTCCCTATGCTCGCGCGCGCCTGGGGCGCGATCCCGCGGCGGGCGCCTCCGTGCTCATCACCGCCTGCACGGATTCGGGCGGCTTCTTCATCTTTCTCGGGCTCGCGACCCTGTTTCTCCTATAGCGCGCGGAACGCCTCACGCGCCGCGGCGAGCGTCGCTTCGATTTCCGTCGCACCGTGCGCCGCCGACACGAAACCCGCCTCGTAGGCGGATGGCGCGAGATAGACGCCGCGCGCGAGCATGGCGTGAAAGAACCGGTTGAAGCGCTCGCGGTCGCAGGTCATGACCTCGGCGAAGGATTCCGGCGGCGCGGCGCGGAAGTACAGTCCGAACATGCTGCCGATGGACTGGGCGGAGAATTCGACGCCGGCCTGACGCGCCGCGGCGACGAGGCCCTCGACGAGCGCGCGCGTGGTGCGCTCGATCGCTTCCTGGAAGCCGGGGGCGGCGACGAGCCTGAGCGTCGCGAGCCCCGCCGCGACGGCGACCGGGTTTCCGGAGAGGGTTCCGGCCTGATAGACGGGCCCGAGCGGCGCGATGCGCTCCATGATGTCGCGCCGGCCGCCGAACGCGCCGACCGGCAGCCCGCCGCCGATCACCTTGCCGAGCGTCGTCAGGTCCGGGACGATGCCGAAATGCGCCTGCGCGCCGCCGCGCGCGACGCGAAAACCCGTCATCACCTCGTCGAAAATGAGCACGGCGCCGTGCTGCGTGCACAGCGTGCGCAGCGTCTCGAGAAAAGCGGCTCGCGGGACCACGAGGTTCATGTTTCCCGCCACCGGCTCGACGATGACTCCGGCAATCTCGGCGCCCCGTGCGCGGAAGGTCTCCTCGAGCTGCGCCGTGTCGTTGTAATTCAGCACGAGCGTATGCGCCGCCGTTGCCGCCGGCACCCCGGCGGAACTCGGGTTGCCGAACGTCAGCGCGCCGGAGCCCGCCTTGACGAGGAGCGAATCCGCGTGGCCGTGATAGCAGCCCTCGAACTTGACGATCAGGTCGCGGCCCGTGTGGCCGCGGGCGAGGCGCAGGGCGCTCATCGTCGCCTCGGTGCCCGAGGACACGAGGCGCACCAGCTCGATGCTGGGCACGAGACGGCAGATCGTCTCCGCCATCTCGATTTCCGCCTCGGTGGGTGCGCCGAAGGACAGCGCGCGCGCGGCCGCGGCCTGCACGGCCTCGACAACCGCCGGATGGGTGTGCCCCGCGACCATCGGTCCCCAGGAGCCCACGTAGTCGATCAGGCGTCGGCCGTCGGCATCCCACAGATAGGCGCCCGAGGCTCGCTCGAAGAAGGCCGGCGCGCCGCCGACGGCGCGAAACGCGCGCACGGGTGAATTGACGCCGGCCGGGATGCGTTGCTGGGCGCGGGCAAACAGGGTTTCGTTGCGTGTGGTCATGGGCAAGTGGCTCAGGTGGCGTTGAACATGCGCGCTAGCGCGCGGGCGCTCGCCGCCGGATCGGGCGCGTCGAACACTGCCGAGATGACGGCGATGGCGTCCGCCCCGGCGCGAATCGCGTCGGCGGCATTGTCCGCGTCGATGCCGCCGATCGCAACCACGGGCACGCCCAGCGTTCGGGCTTCGCGCAGGATCGCCAACGGCGCGCGCACCGCCAGCGGTTTGGTGCGCGACGGAAAGACGGCGCCGAACGCGACGTGATCCGCGCCCGCGGCGACGGCGGACCGCGCCGCCTCGAGCGACGCGTGACACGACGCGCCGAGCAGTCGGTGCTGGATCCGCCGGCGGGCTGCGGCCAGGTCGCCGTCATCGCGGCCCAGGTGCACGCCATCAGCCTCGACGGCGAGCGCGAGCTCGACATCATCGTTGACGATGAAGGGGATTCCGCGGCCGCGGGCGAGTCCCGCCAGCGCGCGGGCCTGTTGCAGCCGCTGGCCGGCGTCCGCGTGCTTGTTGCGGTACTGCAGGGCTGCCCAGCAGCCCGCATCCGCGCCTTCCAGCGCCTGCGCGACGCGCGCGACGAAACGTGCGGCATCGGCATCGTCCGGGGTGATCAGATACAGGCCGGGCCGCATCATCGCGCCGGACCTCGCGGGCCCGCAAGGCGATTCGGGATCCATTGCCCGGACGCAGGCCTGAACGCCGCCCTTAGGCTATCCCAGGTGTACGCCTGCGCGACGTGCACGGCGTCCGCGACCTGCCGACCCTGCGCAAGCTGCGCTGCGATCGCGGAGGCGAGCGTGCACCCGGAGCCGTGGTAGCTGCCGGGCAGTCGCGCCCAACGATCGGCACGCACGACGCCCGTCTCACCGTACAGAGTATTCGTCACCTCGGTCGTCGCTTCGTGCGTTCCGGTGACGAGAACGAACCGCGCGCCGAGCTGCACGAGGCGCTGCGCGCACCTCGCCAGGTCGGCCTGCGGCGCGTCTCCCGCCAGGCGCCGGGCCTCGAGGCTGTTCGGCGTCAGCACGGTCGTGCGGGGCAGCAGTTCGGCGCGCAGCGCCGCCACGACCGAGTCCGCGGCGAGCGAATCCCCGCGGCCGGAGGCGAGCACCGGATCGAGAATCACCGGCGCGTCCGGATACGTCGCCAGAATACGCGCGACGATCATCGCATTCGCGGCGGTCGCGAGCACGCCGATCTTGAATGCCGCGACGGGAAATTCCTGGAGCACCGCGCGCGCCTGCTCTTCGACCCAGGCGGCATCCACCGGCTGCACGGCGCGCACGCCGTGCGTGTCCTGCGCGGTCAGCGCGGTGACCACCGTCAAGGCGTGACAGCCCAGCGCAGCCAGCGTCAGCAGGTCGGCCTGCAGCCCGGCTCCCGACGTGGGATCCGACGCGGCAAAGACGACGACGTTTGGTGGCGAGGTGGCCATGCTCCGCCGCGCGCACCGGCGGGCGGCCCAGGGGAATGCGTTAAGATGCCGCTCCATTTTAACTCCCGCACGATCGCCGCATGGCAGAGACTCAAGTGCAGTACCGCACCTGGATGTGTTTGGTCTGCGGCTTCGTCTACGACGAGGCCAAAGGCCTGCCCGACGAGGGTCTCGCTCCCGGCACGCGCTGGGACGATGTGCCGATCAACTGGACGTGCCCGGAGTGTGGCGCGCGCAAGGAAGATTTCGAGATGGTGGAGATCTGAGGGCGTTCCACCGCAGCCGGGACTGCGCGCGGGGCAGGGGGTAAAATAGCCCGGCGCGTGTCCACGATCGATCTGACGCATCATTTTCTGATCGCCATGCCCAGCATGGTGGATCCGCATTTCGCCAAGACCCTGACGTACGTCTGCGAGCACAACGACCAGGGCGCTCTCGGCATCGTCGTCAACCGGCCCATCGACATGACGCTGCAGGCGCTGTTCGAGCGGCTGTCGCTTAGCCTGCGCGATCCGGAAGTCGCCGGCGCGCCGATCTACTTCGGCGGGCCGGTGCAGACCGACCGCGGGTTCGTGCTGCACGCGCCGGTCGGCGAATGGCACTCGACGCTGCGGGTGCGCGACCTCATCGGCCTGACCACGTCGAAGGACGTTCTCGAGGCCGTCGGCCGCGGCGAAGGGCCGCGCAGACTCCTGGTGACGCTGGGCTACGCGGGGTGGGCGCCGGGCCAGCTGGAACACGAACTGACGCAAAACGCGTGGCTCACGGTGGAGGCGCGCGACGCCATCATCTTCGACCTGCCGGTCGAGGAGCGCCTGCCGGCGGCGATGGAACTGCTCGGGCTCGATTTTGCGCGCCTTTCGGACGAGGCGGGACATGCCTGAGGGCGCGGCACGCACGGTTCTCGCGTTCGACTACGGCGCGCGACGCGTCGGGGTCGCGGTTGGCGAGCCCGAGCTGGGAACCGCGCATCCTTTGCCCGGCATCGCGGCGGAGGGCGCAGCGCGGTTCGCCGCCATCGGGCGTCTGGTCGCCGAGTGGCGGCCGGCGCGCATCGTCGTCGGGCTGCCGCTTGCCGCAGACGGCGTCGCGCACGAAACGACGCGCCGGGCGCAGCGGTTCGCACGCCAGTTGCACGGTCGGTTCCGTCTCCCCGTCGAGATGGTGGACGAGCGCTTCACCTCCGCGGAAGCCGAGCAGCGACTGCGCGGCCGGCGTGCATCGAAGCTCACCATCGACTCGATGGCCGCGCAACTGATCCTGGAGCAGTATTTTGACGCCGCTGCCTGACGCCGAAGCGCTGCTCGAGCCGCTCGTCGCGTCGCTGCGGCCGCAGCTCACGCCGACCAGCGCGATGATCGGCCTGTATACGGGGGGCGCGTGGCTTGCCGAGCGCCTGCATGCGATGCTCGGGCTCGAGGCGCCGCTCGGCCTCATGGACATCGCCTTCTACCGCGACGACTACCACAAGCAGGGCCTGAAGCACGATCCGAAGCGCACCCGCATTCCGTTCGACGTCGAGGGGCGCGACCTGCTCCTCGTCGACGACGTCCTGTATACCGGGCGCACGGTGCGCGCGGCGATGAACGAGTTGTTCGACTACGGCCGGCCGCGCAGCATCACGCTCGCCGTCCTCGTCGACCGCGGCGGGCGGCAACTGCCGATCTGCGCGCAGCACTGCGGTGCCCGCGTCGAGGTGCCGGAGGGCATGCGCTTGCGCCTGAAACGCACCGCGGACGGCCGGCTGCGGCTGGAGCTGGAACCCCATGCCGCGTAATCCCCAGCTCAACGCCCGCGGCGAACTGCAGCACCTGCTGTCCATCGAGGGGCTGCCGCGCGAGATCCTGACGCAGATCCTCGACACCGCCGAGTCGTTCGTCGGGGTCACGGAGCGCGAGGTGAAGAAGGTGCCGCTGCTGCGCGGCAAGAGCGTGTTCAACCTGTTCTTCGAATCCTCGACGCGCACGCGGACCACGTTCGAGATCGCCGCCAAACGCCTGTCGGCCGACGTCATCAACCTCAACATCGCGACCTCGTCGCAGAGCAAGGGCGAGTCGCTGCTCGACACCGTGGCCAACCTCTCGGCGATGCAGGCCGACGTGTTCGTGGTGCGGCATGCGTCGAGCGGGGCGCCGTTTCTCGTCGCGCGGCACGTCAAGCCGCACGAGCACGTGATCAACGCAGGCGACGGCCGGCATGCGCATCCCACGCAAGGCCTGCTCGACCTGTATACGATCCGCCACTACAAGCGGGAATTCGGCGGTCTGGTGGTCGCCGTGGTCGGCGACGTGCTGCATTCGCGGGTCGCGCGCTCGTTGATCCACGGACTCACCACGCTGGGCGTGCCCGAAGTGCGCGTCATCGGGCCGCAGACGCTGCTGCCGGCGGGCGTCGAGGCGCTCGGCGTGCGCGTGTTCCACGACATGTCCGCCGGGCTGCGCGACGCGGACGTCATCGTGATGCTGCGCCTGCAGAACGAGCGCATGACGGGCGCACTGCTGCCCTCCGCGCAGGAGTACTTCATGAAGTACGGCCTGACGGCGGAGAAGCTCGCGCTGGCGAAGCCCGACGTGATCGTCATGCATCCCGGACCGATGAACCGCGGCGTGGAGATCGACTCGTCGGTGGCGGATGGCCCGCGCTCGGTGATCCTGCCGCAGGTCACTTACGGCATCGCCGTGCGCATGGCGGTGATGTCGATCGTCGCGGGGAACTAGGTCTCCGGGAGAATGCGCATGCCACCCGCCACCACGCGAAGCACCGCAGAGGCAAAGGCGCCATGCGGATCCTGATTCGCAATGGGCGGCTGGTCGATCCGGCGAGCGGTCGCGACGCACCGGGTGAGCTGCTGCTCGCCGACGGCCGCATTGCGGCGCTGGACGGCGAGGCGCGCGGGGCGAGCGCCGAGCAGGTCATCGATGCGCAGGGTCTGGTCGTCGCCCCCGGATTGATCGATCTGTCGGCGCGCTTGCGCGAACCCGGCTACGAATTCAAGGCCACCCTGGAATCGGAGATGGAAGCGGCCGTGGCCGGTGGCGTCACGAGCCTCGCCTGTCCGCCGGACACCGACCCGCCCCTCGACGAACCGGGGCTCGTGGACATGCTGCGGCGTCGCGCCAAGGCGCTGGCCCGCGCGCGCGTGTACCCGATCGGTGCGCTCACCGTGAAGCTGGAGGGCGCCCGGCTCACGGAAATGGCCGAGCTTGCGGCGGCCGGCTGCGTGGCGTTTTCCCAGGCGAACGTCGGCATCACGGATACGCAGGTGCTCTGGCGGGCGCTGCAGTACGCCGCGACCTTCGGCTACTCGGTGTGGCTGCGTGCCGAGGACCGCTGGCTGGCCGGCGGCGGCGTCGCGCACGACGGCGAGGTCGCGACGCGGTTGGGCCTCGCGGGCATTCCGGTGTTCGCCGAGACGGTGGCGCTCGCCACGCTGATCGAGCTGGTGCGCGCGACCGGCACGCGCGTGCATGTCTGCCGCTTGTCGAGTGCGGCCGGCGTCGAGCTGGTGCGCGCTGCGCGTCGCGAAGCCTTGCCAATTACCTGCGACATCGGCATCCATCATGCGCACCTGTCGGAAATCGATCTCGGATATTTCGACGCGCAGTGCCGGCTCGATCCGCCGCTGCGCAGCCGGCGCGATCGCGAGGCGCTGGCGCAAGCGCTCGCCGACGGCACCATCGACTGCGCGGTGTCCGATCACACGCCGGTGGACGACGACCACAAGCTGCTGCCGTTCGGGGAGGCGGAGCCAGGGGCAACCGGGCTCGAGCTGCTGCTGCCCCTGACGCTCAAGTGGGGCGGCGAGCGCAGGCTGGGCCTCGCGCAGACGCTGGCGCGCGTCACTAGCGAGCCCGCCCGTATCCTCGGCGTCGGCGCAGGGCGCCTCGCGGCGGGCGCCCCGGGCGATGTCATTGTGTTCGACCCGGATGCGCCATTCCGCGTGCTTCCCGGCGCGCTGAAGAGCCAGGGCAAGAATTCGCCGTTCCTCGGTTACGAGCTTGCCGGTCGCGTGCGCAGCACGCTGGTCGCGGGGCGCGTGGTCTACGCGCAACCGTGAGGTGGGTCGCGGCCATCCTCGTGCTGGCGCTTGCCGGCTGCGGGATGCTCGCAAAGCGCGAAGCTCCGCCGGCGCCGCCCTCGAAGGGCGGCTACTACAAGGATGACGGGCCGGGCGAGGCACCCCCGCCGAATCTGCTCGCGACGCCGGACGCCCAGCCGCGCATCGAGCCGCTGCATCGGTTCGCCAACCGTCCGTACCAGGTGTTCGGCAAGGACTACGTGCCGCGCACCACGCTCGCGCCGTACCGCGAGCGCGGCGTGGCGAGCTGGTACGGGCGGCGGTTCCACGGCGGACCGACCTCCAGCGGCGAGCTTTATGACATGTATGCGATGACCGCCGCGCATCCGACGCTGCCCATTCCAAGCTACGCGCGCGTCACGCACCTCGCCAGCGGGCGCAGCGTGGTCGTGCGGATCAACGACCGCGGGCCGTTTCATGCCGACCGGGTGATCGACCTGTCGTACGTCGCCGCAGCCCGGCTCGGCATCGTCAGCGACGGCAGCGCCGCCGTGACGATCGACGCGATCGTGCCGGGCGACACGGTGGCGACGACCGCCGGCCCGCTCGCTGCCGCGGAGCCCGCGCGCGGCGTGTACCTGCAGCTGGGGGCGTTCTCCGCGCGTGAAAGCGCGGAAAATTTCCGCGCGCGGCTGCAGCGCGAACTCGCCTGGCTCGCCGAGGCGCTGCACGTGTTTGCCGGCGACGCACTGTTCCGGCTGCAGCTCGGGCCCTACCGCTCGCAGGACGAGGCGCGCTCGGTCGCCGAGCGCATCCAGCGCGAGCTGAATCTCGCGCCGATGCTCGTCGTGCGATAATTCGCGCTCGTTCCGCACTTCTCTTTCCCCATGCGTCTGTGGATTCTCGCGTTGCTGCTCGCGTTGGCCGCCGCCGTGCAGGCCCAGCAGCCCCCGTCCGTCATCGGGCGCGCGTGGGTGCTCGCGGACCTGACGAGCGGCCAGGTGCTCGCCGCAGAGCGCGCGGACGAGCGATTCGAGCCGGCGTCGCTGACCAAGCTGATGACCGCCTATGTCGTGTTCTCCGCGCTGCGCGACAAGAAGCTGTCCCTGGAGCAGATGGTGACGGTGTCGGAGCGGGCCTGGCGCGCGGCGGGCTCGCGCATGTTCGTCGAGCCGCGCACGCCGGTGAGCGTCGATGACCTGATCCGCGGCATGGTGGTGCAGTCCGGCAACGACGCGTGCATCGCGCTCGCCGAAGCGGTGGCCGGCGCCGAAGAGGTCTTCGTGCAGATGATGAATCGCGAAGCGCAGCGCCTGGGCATGCGCGAGACGCGCTTCATGAACGCCTCGGGCCTGCCGGACCCGCAGCACTACGCCACGGCGCGCGACCTGCATCTGCTCGCCGCGGCGCTGATCCGGGATTTCCCAGAGGCCTACGCGCAGTACTACGCGCAGAAGGAATTCCGCTACAACAACATCACGCAGCACAACCGCAACCGGCTGCTGTGGCTCGACCCCTCGGTCGACGGGGTGAAGACCGGCTACACCGAGGCGGCCGGTTACTGCCTGATCGCGTCCTCGCGGCGCGGACCGCGGCGCCTGCTCTCGGTGCTGCTCGGCTCGACCTCGGAGTCGGTGCGCGCGCAGGAATCGCAGAAGCTGCTCAACTGGGGATTCCAGTTCTTCGATGCCGTGAAGCTCTACGACCGGCAGCAGGTGGTGAAGGAAATCGAGGTGTGGAAGGGCGACAGGCGCCAGCTGAAGGCGGGCGTCGCCGCGGATCTCGTCGTCACGGTGCCGAAAGGCAAGGCCGACAAGCTGAAGGCCGAACTCGTCGCCTTGCAGCCCTTGGTGGCGCCGATCGAGAAGGGCCAGCGCGTCGGCAGCCTGCGCGTCACGCTCGACGACAAGCCGATGGGCGAATTTCCGGTCGTCGCGCAGGAGGCCGCGGCGCCCGCGGGCCTCTTCGGGCGGGCCTGGGATACACTCAGATTGTGGTTCAAATAGCGGGGATTGCATGGTCTTCCTGAACGGTCAGTTCGTGCCGATCGAGCAGGCGATGGTGCCGGTACTCGATCGCGGGTTCATCTTCGGCGACGGCGTCTACGAGCTGGTGCCGGTCTATTCGCGCGTGCCGTTCCGGCTGGACGAGCACCTCGCGCGCCTGGAGCGCAGCCTGTCGGCCGTGCGCATCCGCAACCCGTATTCGCGGGAGCAGTGGCGCGACATCATTGCGCGCCTCGTCGCGTCCGAACCGGACGACGATCAGGGCGTGTATTTCCAGGTCACGCGCGGCGTGGCCAAGCGCGATCACGCGTTTCCGCAGGACGTCGAGCCGACGGTGTTCATCATGTCGAATCCGCTCGTCAACCCGTCGAGCGAGCTGGTGGAGCGCGGCGCCGCGGCGCTCAGCGCGGCGGACAACCGCTGGCTGCGCTGCGACATCAAGTCGATCTCGCTGGTCGGCAACGTGCTGCTGCGCCAGATCTCCGCGGACGAGGGCGCCGCCGAGACGATCCTGTTCCGCGACGGCTACCTCACCGAGGCGTCGGCGTCCAACGCGTTCATCGTGCGGCGCGGCGTGATCCTCGGGCCGCCGAAATCGAACCTCATCCTGCCGGGCGTGACGTACGACGTGGTGGTCGAGCTCGCCGCGGCGGCCGGCCTGCCGCTCGAGCTGCGCGCCGTCTCGGAAGCGGAAGTTCGCGCTGCCGACGAGATCTGGGTGACGTCTTCCTCCAAGGAAGTTCTGGCGATCGTCCGGCTGGATGGCCGGACCGTGGGCGAGGGCCGGCCCGGGCCCGTGTTCAAGCGCATGTACCAGCTGTATCAGGACTTCAAGCGCACCGTGATGCGGGCGGGCAGGGAGAAGGCGGCCGCCTGAATGCCCGGGGCCGAAGCGCTGCTCGCGTTTCCCTGCCCGTTTCCGGTCAAAGTGCTGGGGCGGCGCGAGCCGGGATTCGCCCAGCAGGTGCTGCAGATCGTGCTGCGTCACGCGCCGGACTTCGAGCCGGCCAGCATGGAGATGCGCCCGAGCCGCGAGGGCCGGTATCTGAGCCTGACCTGCACCGTGCAGGCGGTTTCACGACAGCAGCTCGACGCGCTCTACCAGGAACTCTGCGACTGCCCCACGGTGGTCATGGTGCTTTGAATGCCTGTGGCTTGCGTTCCCTGTGTCGTACGTCGGCTCGGCCGGCAGGCCTACGGGCCGACCGCCGAGGCGATGCGCGCGTTCACCGCGGGGCGCGACGCGTCGACGGACGACGAACTGTGGATCGTCGAGCATCCGCCGGTGTACACGCTCGGCGTCGGCGCGCGCGCGGCGCATGGACCACGCGCGGACTCCAGCATCCCCGTGCAACGCAGCGAACGCGGCGGACAGGTGACCTATCACGGCCCCGGACAGGTCGTGCTGTATACGCTGGTCGATCTTGCGCGGCGCGCCTTGGGCGTGCGCGAATTCGTCGCACGGCTCGAGCAGGCGGTCATCGATCTGCTCGCCGAGCAGGGCGTGAGCGCCGCGCGCCGACCGGGCGCCCCGGGGGTCTATGTCGACGGCGCAAAGATCGCCGCGCTCGGCCTGCGCGTCTCGCGCGGCCGCTGCTTCCACGGTGTGGCGCTGAATGTGGACATGGACCTCGGGCCGTTTGCGGCCATTGATCCCTGCGGCTACCCGGGCCTGCGCGTGACGCAGACGCGCGACCTGGGTGTGAGCGCGTCGCCCGCGGAACTGGGCGCGCGGCTCGCCGCCCTCGTCGCCGAGGCGCTGGACGATGCGTGAGCCCGGCACCAAGGAGAAAGGCGCCGCGAAGACGGCGCCCGTGCGCATCGTGCGGCGGACGCCGCTGGCGAAGCCGCCCTGGATCCGCGTGCGCGTCGCCGGCGCGGATTCACGCTTTCACGAGGTGAAGAAGATCCTGCGCGACCAGCGATTGCACACCGTGTGCGAAGAGGCCACCTGTCCGAACATCGGTGAATGCTTCGGCAAGGGCACGGCGACCTTCATGATCCTCGGCGACATCTGCACGCGGCGCTGCCCGTTCTGCGACGTGGCGCATGGGCGTCCACTCGCGCCGGATCCGGGCGAGCCGGCGCACCTTGCCGAGACGATCGCGCGCCTCGGCCTGNNCTCGCGACGGCGCCCCCCGACGTGATGAATCACAACCTGGAAACCGTGCCGCGCCTGTACCGGCCGGTGCGGCCCGGCGGGAACTATGCGCAGTCGCTCGCTCTGCTGCGCGAGTTCCGGCGGCGCTGTCCGGGCGTGCCGACGAAGTCGGGGCTCATGGTCGGCCTGGGCGAAACCGAGGCGGAAATCGTGCAGGTGATGCGCGATCTGCGGGCGCACGGCGTCGACATGCTGACGATCGGCCAGTACCTCGCGCCGTCCGTGCACCATTTGCCGGTGGCGCGCTACCTGCATCCCGACGAGTTCACGCGGCTCGAGCGCGCCGCGGTGGCGCTCGGCTTCACGCACGCCGCCGTCGGGCCGCTGGTGCGTTCTTCCTACCATGCCGACCGTCAGGCCCACGCGGCCGGGGTGGGCGGACATGCTGCCGCGCAGCCTTAGGTTCCGGGTCGGTTTCTACGTCGCGCTGGCGCTCGCGGCGACGCTGCTGCTGTTCGCCGCCCTGGTCGTGCGCCAGCAGCGCATCGCGCTGCGCGGCGCGGCCGAGGATCATGTGGCGCAGCTCTCGGAGGTGATCACGCGCAGCACGCGCTTCGCCATGCTGCAGAACCAGCCGGAGTACGTGCACCGCATCATTCAGGACGTCGCGCGCGACGCCGCCATCGAGCGCGTGAGGATCTTCAGCAAGGAAGGCGTGATCATCGATTCGACGTATTCGCTCGAGCTCGGGCTGAAGGTGGACCGCATGGCCGAGGGCTGCTTTCAATGCCACCAGGCCGACCAGCCGCCGGTCAGCCTGCCGCAGGGATCCCGGGGGCGCGTGTTCCGCACCGCGGACGGCCGGCGGATGCTCGCCAACATGGAGGTCATTCGCAACGAACCGTCGTGCTCCAACGCGGCATGCCACGTGCACAAGCCCTCGCAGGCCGTGCTCGGCGTGCTCGACATCGTCTATTCGCTCGACCAGATCGAGCGCGGCATGCGCGCCGGCACGACGGCCATTGTCGCGCTGTCGCTCGCCTTCGTGCTGCTCGCCGCGACGGGGGTGAGCATTTTCGTGCACCGGCTCGTGTACCGCCCGCTGCACGATCTCGAGGCAGGCGCGCAGCGCATCGCCGCCGGCAATCTCGAGAAGCCGATCCCGGTGCGCACCGACGACGAGTTCGGGCGCCTGGCGACGTCGTTCAACGCCATGACCGAGGCGCTGCGCAGGTCGCAGGGCGAGCTGCAGGCGTGGAACGAGACCCTGGAACGCAAGGTCGAGGAGCGCACGCACCAGCTGCGCGCGGCGCAGGCCGAGGCCGTGCGCGGTGAAAAGCTCGCGTCGGTGGGGCTGCTCGCGGCCGGCATCGCGCACGAGCTGAACAACCCGCTCACGGGGATCCTCACCTTTACCAGCCTGATGCGCAAGAACCTTCCCGACGGCAGTCCGGACGCGGAGGACCTCGACCTGGTGATCCGCGAGACCAAGCGCTGCGCGGCGATCATCCGTCGGCTGCTGGATTTCGCGCGCGAGAAGGCGCCCGAGAAGCGTTATGCCGACCTCAACCGGCTGATCGAGAACACGGTGCAGATCGTCCAGCAGCCGGCGCACCTGCAGGACATCGATCTGCAGCTCGATCTCGATCGCACGCTGCCGCCGGTGTGGCTGGACGCGAACATGATCGAGCAGGTGGTGCTCAACGTGCTCGTCAATGCGCAGCACGCCATCGCGAGGGGCGGGCGCATTACAATCCGGACGCAGCGCGCGCCGGGGGCGAAGTCTGCCGCGCCCGGCGCGACGCCCGAGCCGATGGTGCAGATCACCATCGCCGACACGGGCTGCGGCATCCCGGAGAAGAACTTGCAGCGCATCTTCGATCCGTTCTTTACCTCCAAGGAGGTCGGCAAGGGCACCGGGCTCGGGCTGTCCGTGAGCCTGGGCATCGTGCAGGCGCACGGCGGACTGATCGAGGTGGACAGCCGCGTGGGCGAGGGCTCGGAGTTCCGGGTCTACCTGCCGCTCGAGCCCGCGGACGCGGCGCCGCCGGCCGGGGAGACGGCGACATGACCGGCCGCATCCTCGTCGTGGACGACGAAGAGATCGTTCTGCGCAGCTGCGTGCGGATTCTCGCCGGCGGCGATTTCGCGGTGGACACGGCGGCGGACGGGGCGGAGGCGCTGCGCAAGGTCGACGCGGCGCCCTACGACGTCGTCGTGCTCGACATCATGATGCCGAAGCTCGACGGCATCGAGGTGCTGCAGCGGATCAAGGAGGCGCACCCGGATCTCGAGGTGGTCATGGTGACGGGGCTCTCGCAGATCGACACCGCGGTGCGCGCGATGAAGCTGGGCGCGTTCGACTATCTGCCCAAGCCCTTCGACCCCGACGAGCTTCGCATGGTCGTCGAGCGGGCCCTGGAACGGCGACGCCTGCTTCAGGAAAACCTCAATCTGCGCACCGAAATGGGCGCGAAGTACCGGTTCGAGAACATCGTCGGCGCCAGCCCGCGCATGCAGGAAATGTTCCGCCTGATCGGGCGTTGCGCGCCGACGAACAGCACGGTCCTGCTGATCGGCGAGAGCGGCACCGGCAAGGAACTGGTCGCGCGCGCCATCCACTACAACAGCCTGCGCAAGGAGAAGCCCTTCGTTCCGGTGGATTGCACCTCGCTCAGCGAGAATCTCCTGGAAAGCGAGCTGTTCGGTCACGTGAAGGGGTCGTTCACCGGTGCCGTGTCGAGCAAGCGCGGGCTGTTCGAGGTGGCCAACGGCGGCACACTGTTCCTCGACGAGATCGCCAACCTGTCCCTCACCATCCAGGCCAAGCTGCTGCGCGTGATCCAGGAGCGCGAGTTCAAGGCCGTCGGCGACACGCGCACGCAGAGCACCGACATCCGCCTCATCGCGGCCACCAACAAGGATCTGCGCGCCATGGTCGCCGCGGGCAGCTTCCGGGACGATCTCTACTACCGCATCAACATCTTCCCCATCCAGATTCCGCCCCTGCGCGAGCGGCGCGAGGACATCGCGCCGCTGGCCGTGCACTTTCTGCGCCGGTTCAGCGGGGAGGTGGGCAAGGAGGTGACCGAGATCTCGGACGGTGCCATGGCGGTGCTGCTGAACCATGCCTGGCCGGGCAACGTGCGCGAGCTGGAGAACACGATGCACCGGGCGGTGATCCTGGCGACCGACAAGGTCGTGCGCCGCGCGCACCTGGTCAATCTGGTGGCGCCCGAACCGCTTGCCCCTGCCGAGGTGCCGCGCACCGGCGAGGATCTGAAGCGCATCAAGAAAGCGGCGCGCGAGAAATCGGTCGAGCACATCGAGAAGGCGTTCGTCCTCGAGGCATTGAAGCGCAACGGCTGGAACGTGACGCGCAGCGCCGAGGAGACCGGCATGCAGCGGGCGAACTTCCAGGCGCTCATGAAGAAGCACGGCATCCGCCTGCGCGAGGGCGGCGAGGCCCCGGAGGAGTATTAGGAAACCCTAATATGCGGTGATTTTTGTCAAGAACGCCCTGGTACCCCACGGGCAGAGTGGTGGTCGAGCAAGCTTTTTCGGCGACTGGAGACCACTCATGAGACGCAGCCTCGGGGCCATTCTTGGCATTGCCGCAATCGCGTTGGCGGGATCCGCCGGCGCGGCCGCAGACCACACGGAGCTCATCAAGGGACCGTTCCAAAGCGGCCCTGACGTCACGCGGGTTTGCCTGCAGTGTCATGTCGAGCAGGCGGCGGATTTCATGAAGTCCGTACACTGGACTTGGAGTTCGCGTCAGCAGGCGGGCGGCAAGGAGTTCAATCTCGGCAAGGTCAACGCCGTGAACAACTATTGCATCGCCTTGCCGTCCAACGAGCCGCGCTGCACGAGCTGTCACGCCGGCTACGGCTGGAAGGACGCGTCGTTCGACTTCACCAAGGCCGAGAACATCGACTGCCTGGTCTGCCACGACCGGACGGGGACCTACCGGAAATTCCCGACGGCCGCCGGCCATCCCGCCTACAAGGACGTCGAGTTCCCGCCGAAATCCGGCAAGACGTGGCCCGCGGTCAACCTGGAAAAGGTCGCGCAGAGCGTCGGTCGGCCGGGACGCGACAATTGTGGCGCCTGCCACTTCTTCGGCGGCGGCGGCGATCACGTCAAGCACGGCGATCTCGACAGTTCGATGTCCAAGCCGCCGCGCAGCATGGACGTGCACATGGGCGTCGACGGCGCGAACATGGCGTGCACCGATTGCCACAAGTCGCAGAAGCACGTCATTCCCGGCAAGGCGCTGTCGGTCTCCGTCTCCGGCGGCGGCCAGACGCTCGACTGTGGCGATTGCCACGCCGGTACGCCGCACAAGGGCAAGCCCTTGCTCGACAAGCACGCCTCGCGCGTCGCCTGCCAGACCTGCCACGTGCCGAC